>JBFHXQ010000141.1:0-7746 GCA_041598895.1 Woeseiaceae bacterium
AAATTTCGGTCTGTACCGCGACAGGGTGGGAGCCCTGTCCATCATGGCGGAAGATGCGACCGTCGCAGATACCGTGTTCAGCCAGGTCAACAACGTCGTACGCACCATTTATTCCATGCCGCCCGACCACGGTGCGGCCGTGGTACGAACGATCCTTGAGGACGATACGCTGCGCGCCACATGGACTGCCGAGCTGGCCGAGATGCGAGAGCGCCTGACCAAAATGCGCCGGCTGCTGCACGATGCATTGCGAGACAAGGCGCCCGACCACGATTTTTCGCACCTGGCTCGCGCGACCGGCATGTTCTGTTTTCTGGGAGTGACGAGTGCCGAGGTCGAAAGGCTGAAGCGGGAATTCGGCATCTACATGGTGGACTCCAGCCGGATCAACGTTGCCGGAATTACGCCGGAAAACGTCGAGTATCTTGCGGATTCGATTGCGGCGGTGCTGTAACGGCTGCAAGCCGAATTTAATCGTTTCGGCGCTGCTCAAACGGAGGAGGGCGAAACGCTCGGTGACGGCCTGAGGGTGCCGCTACGGGTCACGGTTCCGGACCGGCTCCCATATCATGTAGCTGTCCGTCGTGATCGTCAGGTCTGCGGCCACCCCCGCGTTGAGTTCGAGCACATAGCGAACCGGCTCACGGGCCTCGATCGAGCGGAGCGATCGAGGCTCTGTGTTCCGCGCAATCGAGGCGATCGATCCGTCGCCGCGAATAAACAACATGTCGAGCGGCAAATACGTGTTTTTCATCCACATCGAATAAAGCGCCGGCTCGTCGTATACGAACAGCATGCCGCTCATCGGGTGCAGCTCGCGTACGAACATGAGGCCGCGCTGCCGCTGTCGGTCATTCAGGGCAAGCCAGACATCGAAGCGATAACACGCGTGACCGCTGCCGACAATAATGACGACATCCCGCGAAAACCACGCGTCGAGTTCCGTGTCGGCCCGCGCGGTGCTCGCGACTGTCAGCACCAACGCGGCGACGAGCCAGATGAAAAAAGCGGTGCGCACGGGAGACTCGGACGCGCGCGGCGGCAAACGCCTCCGCATGCTGGTACGCAGCGGGCAGCGAATCTCGCGCACGAGAATCGGTACGGCACGTAAGCCGGTATCGCCAAGTCGATGCAATGTTACGGTCCAGTTCGGGTCGTAGATATGAACATTATTACCGATGAGCAAGCTGCGGGAGCAAAAAACATGAGCATCAGTTGGCCTCCCAGTGCATCCTCTCTAAAATGGCACGCCCGATTGCTCCGGAGCATTTGATGAGCGTCGCAGAACAATTCCAACAGCTCGAGGCGCACGCTCAGAGCCTGATCATCGGCCAGGAGCATCTCATCAACCGGATGCTCATTGCGCTGCTGTGTGACGGACACCTTCTCGTGGAGGGCGCGCCGGGACTCGCGAAGACGCGCGCGATCAAGGTACTCGCGGAGAGCATCGAAGGCGATTTTCATCGTCTGCAGTTCACGCCGGACCTGCTGCCGGCGGACCTGACCGGAACCGACATCTACCGTCCCCAGGAGGGCACGTTCGAATTCCGCAAGGGCCCCCTGTTTCACAACCTGATCCTCGCGGACGAAATCAACAGGGCGCCCGCTAAGGTGCAGTCTGCGCTTCTCGAGGCAATGGAAGAGCGCCAGATCACGGTCGGCGAGCGCAGCTACGCGCTGGACAGCCTGTTCATGGTCATGGCGACGCAGAATCCGATCGAGCAGGAAGGCACGTATCCGCTGCCTGAAGCACAGCTGGACCGCTTTCTGCTGCACATCGAAGTCGGCTATCCGACGACGGTCGACGAGCGCAGGATTCTCGTGCTCAACCGGGATGAGGCAAAAGCGGGAGAGCGCGATGCATTTCAACCACCCGAGCAGCTATCGGTGCTGGCAATCATGCAGGCGCGTCAGGATATCCTGGACCTGTATCTGGCGAGCGAGCTCGAGGAGTACATCGTGAACATCGTCGTCACGACCCGGGATCCGGCGCCGGTCGACAGCTCGCTTGCCGGCCAGATTCTTTACGGAGCCAGCCCCCGCGCGAGTATCGGTATCGACCGGGCCGCGCGCGCGCACGCCTGGCTCGCCGGTCGCGACTACGTGGGCCCTGAAGACATCCAGGCCGTCGCCCCCGACGTATTGCGGCATCGGCTGGTTCTGAGCTTCGAGGCAGAGGCGGACGGTGTCGACGCGAATTCGATCATCGAGCGTGTGCTGGACGGAGTCGGGGTGCCCTGAGCCGTGGCAGGCGTCGACGTGGCAACCCCGGACGTGTCGCCGGTCAGAGTGAGCCAGGCGGATTTGATTCGCCTGAACGGTCCGGCGCGTTCGATCGCGCTCGACGTGCTGCGCGTCAATTCTCTGCAGACGGGCGCCTACGTGTCGCATTTTCGCGGCCGCGGCATGGAATTCGACGAATCCCGGCCATACCAGCCAGGCGACGATCCGCGTAGCATCGACTGGCGCGTTACTGCGCGCAGCACCAGCGCCTATACGAAGCTGTTTCGGGAAGAACGCGAACGCCCCGTGCTCATCGTCGTCGATCTGCGCGCTAACATGCACTTCGCAACGCGCGGCTGTTACAAGTCCGTCAACGCGAGCCGCGCCGCAGCGCTCCTGTCGTGGGCCGCGCATCATCGGGGTGATCGTCTCGGTGGCCTGATATTCGGCAACACGACGCATCGGGAACTAAAGCCACGCCTCGGGCGGCAGGCAGCGCTTCGTTACGTGCATGAGCTGGTCGGTCATGCTGACTGGGAAGGCACGGCCGCGCCTACCGACGCCGACCCGGGCATGCCGCTCACGCAGGCGATGGCTGCTCTGCGCCGCGTTGCGAGGCCCGGCAGCCTGGTTGTCATATTGAGCGATTTCATCGCGTTTACGCGGAGCGCGCAGGCATACCTCGCGGGCGTTGCGAGGCACAACGAGGTTCTGGCCGTGTTTCTGAATGACCCGCTGGAACGCGAGTTACCCCCGCCCGGGCGATATCGGCTCGTATCGGCGGATGCCGAGCTGGCCATCGACACGCGCGCGCAAACGACGCGTGAGCAGTACCGGCAGGCGTTCGCGGAACGCACCCGATTGCTCGAGAATTTTTGCCAGCGTTACGGCGTGCACCTGCTGCCGATGTCAACCGAAGACGACCCGGTCGTTGCGCTGCAAAGTGCGCTGGGCCGACGGGCACGCTGAGATGGTGAGAGTCGTGCCGGCATGAATCCCGAGCAGATTCCACTGCGCGATTTGCACCTGCCCCCGGACATTTCCTGGTGGCCGCTTGCGCCCGGCTGGTGGATCCTGGCGTCTGTCATCGTCATTGTCGGAGTTATTCTCCTGCGGCGCGTCCTGCGGGCACGCGCGGCGGGAAGAATGCGCCGGCACGCGCTCAGGCAGCTCGACCGGCTCGTAGCCGACTACCGCGGGCATCGCGACGCGGTGCGCTTCGCGGCCGAGGCATCATTGCTGTTGCGCCGTGCCATGCTTGCGTACGCGCCGCGATCGGAGGTTGCCGGGCTGACGGGTAATGCCTGGCTGCGCTGGCTTGACCGTGGCCTCGGCGAGCAGCGGTTTCAGGCGGGTCCGGGCCGCCAGCTCGCCGAGCTTCCGTATCGACGTGACGCGGACCGGCATTTGGAGGCCGACATCGACGGTCTGGCCGAGGCCCTGCGCCGGCGCTTGATGACGCCGGTGGGTGAGCCGGTCTGATGTGGTCGCTGGCATGGCCCTGGGCGCTGCTCGCGCTGCCGTTGCCGATACTCGTGCGCTGGCTCCTGCCGGAATCGAACCGGATCGCCGACGCCGGCCTCAAAGTGCCCACGCTCGAGCTGTTCACCGCGTTACGCGACACGTCGAGGGCGGCCACACTGCGTAATTATCGATTCTGGCTCGCGGCTGCCGCGTGGCTGCTCCTGATTGCCGCTGCGGCCCGCCCGGAGCGAATCGGCGACGAGCTCGACATGCCGGTCTCCGGGCGCAACCTGATGCTGGCCGTGGACCTGTCGGGAAGCATGGATCAAAAAGACTTCGAGCTCGCGGGTCGCCGCGTCGATCGGCTGACGGCGACGAAGGCGGTTGCGAGTGACTTTATCAGCCGTCGCGAAGGTGACCGCATCGGCCTTATCCTGTTCGGCGAGCGCGCCTACCTTCAGGTGCCCCTGACACTGGACAGGGAAACCGTCAAAGTGCTGCTGCTCGAGGCTTTCATTGGTCTCGCCGGCGAGAAGACGGCGATCGGGGATGCGATCACGCTGGCCGTAAAGCGCATTCACGAGCAGGCTCGCGACGCCGGAGAACAGGTGCTCGTGTTGCTGACGGACGGTGCGAATACGGCAGGCGAGGTGGATCCGATCAAGGCAGCCGAACTCGCGCAGCAAATCGGCCTGCGCATCTATACGATCGGCATCGGCGCGGAGCAACTTGACGTTTCGTCGCTGATCGGTGGCCGGCGCCGCATCAACCCATCGGCCGACCTCGATGAAGACACGCTGATCAAGATTGCGGAACTGACGGGCGGGCGATACTTTCGGGCACGGGACACCGCAACGCTGCAGGACATTTATCAGCTGCTCGATGAGCTCGAGCCGGTCGAGGAGCCGGAATCCGGATTTCGGCCGGTGAAATCGTATTTTTACGTGCCGCTCGCGGGCGCGTTCGGGCTTGCCGCGCTGCTGGCCCTTATAACGCTACTGCGCAGCTTATCCCCGAGCCGGCGGCCGCAGGTGCTGACCGATGCCGGCTGACCTGCATTTTCTTCGCCCAGAGTGGTTATGGCTGCTGCCGGTGGTGATTATGGCCGCCGTCGCGCTGGCACGCCGCCGGCTGGGCCCGGGAAACTGGCAGGAGGTCGTCGCTCCGGCGCTGGCACCGCACGTGCTTACCCGTCGAGCGGGCGACCGGTCCGATCAGCGCTGGTGGCTCGTGGGCCTCAGCGGCGTGCTTGCCGTGCTTGCGCTTGCCGGGCCCGCCTGGCAGCGCATCGAGCAGCCGGTATTTCGTTCCGAACAGGCGCTGGTCATTGCGCTGGACCTGTCGCGCTCAATGGACGCCGCGGACGTTGCGCCCAGCCGGCTCGCCCGGGCCCGCCTGAAGATTCTGGATATCCTCGAGCGGCGTGCCTCCGGCCAGACGGCCCTGGTCGTTTATTCGGCCAACGCGTTTACCGTCACGCCGCTGACGACGGATACCGACACGATCGCTGCGCTCGTCAATAGTCTGAGCACGGATATCATGCCGAGTCGCGGCAGCTATCCGATCGCCGCAATCAATAAGGGTCGGCAGCTGCTCGAGCAAGCTGGCGCGAGCGTCGGCGAAATCCTGCTGATCACGGATGGTGGCGCGTCGCCGGCCGCCGAACGTCATGCGCGGGACCTGCGCGGCTTTGGCTTTACGCTTTCGATTCTGGCCGTTGGCACGTCGGATGGCGCGCCGATACCGCGACCCGGTGGAGGCTTCGTGACCGACCAGGCGGGCAGGATTGCCGTACCGAAGCTGGATGTGCGCTCGTTGCGTGCGCTGGCCGCAGCCGGCGCTGGCCGCTTTGCGCAGCTATCGACGGATGATCGCGATATCGAGCACCTTTTGAGCGGCGACATCGGGCCTCGCGCGGCAAGCGACGAAACGCTCGCAACCGATCTGTGGCGCGAGGAGGGCCCCTGGCTCGTGCTGCTGCTGTTGCCGCTTGCGTCCCTCGCGTTTCGGCGCGGCTGGCTGTTCGTCGTTGCGGTCGCTGTGCTGACGTCCCCAGAACCGGCACAGGCGGGCGTGTGGGACGATCTATGGTGGACGAAGGATCAACAGGCCAAGCGCGCGCTTGACGATGGTGACGCGAAGTCCGCGGCGCAGCTGTTCGCGGATCCTGACTGGCGCGCCGTTGCCGAGTACCGTGCCGGCAACTATTCGGCAAGTGCCAGCGCTTTTGCCGAGAGCTTCGACACCCGGAATCTCTATAATCTCGGCAACGCGCTCGCTCGGCAGGGAGAATTCGACGCGGCAATCGACGCCTATGAAGAAGTGCTCGAACGCGACCCGGAGCATGCGGATGCCGAGTACAACCGGGATCTGCTTGCAAAGCTCAAGGAACAGCAGCAGGGCGAGCAGCAGGACCCATCGAGCGCCGAAGACGGCCAGGGACAGGAGTCGCAAAACGGCAGCGACGGCGATAAAGCGGAGCCCGACAGCGATTCGTCGTCGCAGGGTGACTCCGCGGACGACAGCGCATCGGAGCGTGGCACGGATGAGACCAGCCAGGAGGATCTCGAAGCGTTGCAGGAGGAGCTTCAGCGTGCGGCGGAGCAGACCGCGGAAGACGGTGAGTCGGCCCAGCAGCTGACTGCGGCAGAGCTCGCCGAACTCCGCCGTCAGCAGGAACAGCAGCAGGCGATGGAGCAATGGCTGCGGCGCATACCAAACGATCCGGGGGGGCTGCTGCGGCGCAAGTTTCGCTACCAGTATCAAAAGAGCGGTAAGGACCAGGACGGTAACAACACCTGGCCTGACGACGAGGTCAATCCGTGGTGATGATGCGCGCATTGCTCGGCGCTGAGGCGCGGTCTATCGTGCTGGCCGCGTTGCTGGCGTCGGGCGCAGCTCAGGCCGCCGCGGTTGCGCGGGTCGATCGCGCGGACATCGAACTGAACGAGTCGTTCACGTTGGAAATCGTCGTCGACACGGACACGAGCATCGAGCCGGACCTGTCATCGCTCGAGCAGGATTTCTACGTCGGGCAGGGGAGCCAGCTGAGCAACACGACAATCATCAACGGCGAAATCAGCCGCAGCCGGACGTGGACGTTCGTACTGATGCCAAAACGCGCCGGTACGCTGACGATCCCTGCAATTTCAGTCGGCAATGAACAAACCTCAGCACTCAGCATCGACGTAAAGGAGCCGAGTTACGCGCCGCCCGGTGAAGCGGACGTATTCATCAGCGCGGACGTCGACTTCACGGAAACGTATGTGCAGGCGCAGGTCCTCTATACGATCAAGATCTACCGGGCCGTCGCGACCCGTCAGCCGGCATTGCGGGATCCCGAGATTACGGGCGCCGAGGTTCTCGTGGAGCTGGCCGGAGACGACCGCAGCTACGAGGCAATCATTGATGGGAGAGCCTACAATGTCGTCGAGCGCGTGCTTGCGCTGTACCCGCAGGAAAGCGGCGAGATCGAAATTTCCCCCGCGCGATTCGAGGCGCGCATTTTGAAGAACGGGCGCATTACCGGCCGGCGCGTATTCGAGTCGAAAGCGCAGCGCATCGCTGTACTGCCGATCCCGGAACCACCCGCCGAATTCCCGAACGCCAGCTGGCTGCCGGCACGGGATCTCGAACTCGACGAAGACTGGTCGCGCACACCGGAGCGCCTGACAGCCGGCGAGCCCGTGACCCGGCACATCACCGTCAGCGCGCTCGGCCAGCTCGAGACACAGATTCCGGCCATCGAATTGCCGAACGTCGATGGTGTGAATATCTACCCCGACAAGCCGGATCTCAGTCGCAGAATCGAGCCTGGCGGCATTCGCGGCGTGCGCAGCGATCAATACGCGATGATCGGCGTGACGCCGGGATCCGTTGAGCTGCCCGAAGTGACCGTGCCGTGGTGGGACATCAGCGCAGGCGCCTGGAAATTCGCCCGCCTGCCGGATCGCAGCATCGAGATTCTGCCGTCTGCGGAAACGTCGCGGGACCCGGTCGTGACGGCTCCGGCGATCCCCACCGCCGGATCGGCGAATGCGCTGCCGCCGGCGCCGACGG
>JBFHXQ010000142.1:0-7735 GCA_041598895.1 Woeseiaceae bacterium
CGCCACGCCGAGCCGGTCGGATCGAGACGGGCGCGGGCGTCGAGGGCGAACAGCCATGCGACCACGAGCAGGCTGAACCCGATCCCGTAGATATCGAAGCCGAGCAGCTCGTTCTCGTACACCATAAAGCCGATACCGAACATCTGCAGCGTCGTCTTGATCTTGCCGGCCCAGCTCACCTTGACGTTTGCGCGCTCACCGATTGTCGCCATCCATTCGCGCAATGCCGACACGGTAATTTCGCGACCGATGATGATCATCGCAATGAAGTCGACGAAGAACTTGGGATCCGCCTGCACGAGCATTACGAGCACGATCGCGACCATCAGCTTGTCGGCAACCGGATCGAGAAACTCGCCGAATCGGGACGTCTGATTGAAGCGTCGTGCCACCCAGCCGTCGAGGAGATCGGTGATGGCCGCAAGCCCGAACAGGATCGCCGCAATGGGTCGTGCGTGCGGCAGCGGACTGTAGAACAGCGCGATGACGGCCGGAATAGCCGCAATACGCAGCAGCGTGAGGAAATTCGCAAGATTGAACGTCACCGGCAGTCCCTGTCCTTACTGCTGTCCATCGAGATGCAGGTCATTGTATATGGATTCCGCCAGCGCGCGACTGATCCCCCGCACCTTGACGAGATCGTCGATGCCGGCACCGAGTACGCCCTGCAGGCCGCCGAACTGGCGCAGCAGCTCGCGACGCTTCTTCGGACCGAGGCCGGGAATGTTTTCGAGTCTCGACCGACCGCGTGCTTTGGCGCGCTGCTGCCGATGGCCCGTTATCGCAAACCGGTGCGCCTCGTCGCGGATCTGCTGAACCAAAAGCATCGCGGGCGAATCCGGTGGCAGCTGGATCGGCGTCGTCCGACCCGGCACGAACAGGCGCTCTGCACCCGGTCGGCGCGCCCTGCCCTTCGCAACGGCGACCACTCGGAGCCAGGGCAGTTCGAGCTCGTCGAGCACGGTCAGCGCCTCGCCGAGCTGGCCCTTGCCGCCATCGACAAACAGCACGTCCGGCATCGGCACCTCGCCTTTCTTGACCCGCGCATACCGCCGCCGCAATGCCTCAGCCATCGCCGAATAGTCATCGCCGGCTGCCGCCGGCTGCAGGTTGAAGCGGCGATAGTCGCTCTTGACCGGCCCGGCCACATTGAACACGACGCAGGATGCGACCGTCGCCTCACCGGACGTGTGGCTTACGTCGAAGCATTCCAGACGCTCGGGTGGCTCGTCGAGTCCGAGTGCATCTGCGAGCGCCCCGAATTGGCGCCGAATCGTCGCGTTGCTCGCGGCCTGCAGGGAAAGGCCCTGCTCGGCGTTTGTCCGCGCCATCTCCAGCCAGCGCAATCGATCGCCGCGGACGCGGTGGCGAAGTGCGACCTTGCGACCGAGCCGTTTCGACAGCGTGCGCTGGAGGAGCTCGCGGTCCTCGATGTCCGTGTCGAGAATGATCTCGCCCGGCGCATCCCGTCCGAGATAGTACTGGGCCACGAATCCGTTCAAAATGAGCGCCTTGTCTGTCTCACCCTGCAGTTTCGGGAAATGATTGCGGCTGCCCACCATTGCACCATTGCGAATGAATAATACGGCTGCACAGTGGATCGCGCCGTTCGATGCGAATCCGATGATATCGAGATCCTTCTGCGCACTGCGCCTCACCAACTGGCGCGCTTCGATTTCCTTCAGCTGGCCGATCTGATCGCGGTATCGCGCCGCCAGCTCGTAGTCTCGGGACGCCGCGGCCTGCTCCATGCGCTCGACAAACGTCGCAATCACCGAATCATTGCGGCCTTCGAGGAACTGGATTGCAGCGTCGACATCGACTCGGTACTGCTCCTTTCCGATGAGGCCGACACAGGGAGCGGTACAGCGCTTGATCTGATACTGCAGGCACGGGCGCGTGCGATTTCTGAAAAAGCTCTCGTTACAGTCCCGAATAAGAAAGAGTTTCTGCAGCTGATTCAGCGTGCGCCGTACGGCGCCGGCACTCGGATAAGGCCCGAAATAGCGACCCTTGCCCTTGCGCGCGCCGCGATGAAATCGCAGCCGCGGGAAGCGCTGGTCGGTGGATACATATATATAGGGATAACTCTTGTCGTCCCGCAGCGTGACGTTGAAACGCGGCCGGTGCTGCTTGATCAGGTTGTATTCGAGTATCAGCGCTTCGGCCTCGGTGTTCGTTACCGTCACTTCGACCCGGTCGGTCTGTCGCATCAGTACGGCCGTTTTCGCGTGCTGATGCGAGCGCTGGAAGTAGCTCGCCACGCGTTTCTTCAGATCTCGTGCCTTGCCGACGTACAGCACCTTGTGCTTCGCACTGAGCATGCGGTACACCCCGGGGCGGTGCGTCAGGCTCTGCAGAAAGGCCTTCTCGTCGAACGGTGCTACGTCGCCCATCGCCGTCCGGTCAGCTCGCCAGGAGATCGCGCGCGTGCGCGAACACGGCATCGAACATGGGTTGCGTCAGCCGCCGGGTATTCGTGTTGTAGCGGCTGCAATGGTAGGAATCGAGCAAGCGAAAGCCGTCGAGATCGTGAACCGCGGCATGTGCAAACGCATAGTCGGCCTGCCTCGCGCCGCTCGCCTTTATTATTGCGCGATGTGCGATTCCGCCCAGCGCCAGCACGACTGATGCGTCCGGCAGCACGGCAAGTTCCGCCGCAAGAAACCGGTTGCAGGTATTGATTTCGGCACCGACCGGCTTGTTCCCGGGCGGCAGGCACTTGACGGCATTCGTGATTCGGCAGCCGGTGAGCGTCAGGCCGTCGTCGGCAGAGACGGAAGCCGCGCGGTCGGCAAATCCGAAGCGGTGCAGCATCTCATACAGCAGTATCCCTGCATGATCGCCGGTAAACGGGCGCCCCGTCCGGTTCGCGCCGTGCATGCCCGGTGCGAGACCGACGATCAGCAGGCGGGCGTCGGCCGCCCCAAACGGCGGGACGGGCCCGCAGTGGTAGTCCGGATGTTTTTCGGCGACCGTGTCCAGGAACGCCGCAAGCCGCGGGCAGGCGCGGCAATTGCGGTCGAACGTCGGCGCGTCGGTGCGCACTTGTTCCGTGCTCGGCATCATGCTGCGGGGACGATAATGGAATCGCAGGCCAAGTGCATCCGTTCGGGCATCCAGCAACATTCCGCGTTTCTGCCTGTTCCTTTCAGACCCGACGCGACAGGGGCGATCCCGCTTGCGTAATGCTGTTTTGTACAAAGAATATTTTTAATATTTATATATTTATTACATTTTATTGAAGTTAATTATTAATCGTTTGCAGCGACATTCCAGGTTCTCTACGCTTTGCGCCCGTTTCTACCGGCAAGGGCC
Organism: Woeseiaceae bacterium; assembly: GCA_041598895.1. GTDB lineage: Bacteria > Pseudomonadota > Gammaproteobacteria > Steroidobacterales > Woeseiaceae > UBA1847. The sequence continues at coordinate 3,319 of JBFHXQ010000142.1, forward strand.
CCGAGTGCCGCTGATCCTGCTGAATAAACCCTACCGCGTGCTCAGCCGGTTTCGAGACCCGGACGGTCGCGCGACGCTCGCCGACTTCGTGACGGAAAGAAACGTTTATCCGGCCGGCCGGCTCGACTTCGACAGCGAAGGCCTCGTTGCCCTGACGGACGACGGCCGGCTGCAGGCGCGGATCAGCGCGCCGGTCTCGAAGCTGGTAAAAACGTATTGGGTTCAGGTTGAAGGGACGCCCGGAGCCGCGGAGCTCGGCACGCTTGTCGCCGGCGTCGAGCTGAAAGACGGCATCGCGAGTGCCATCGCCGCACGCGAAATCGATGAGCCGGCCGGTCTGTGGCGCCGCGAGCCGCCGATCCGCGTACGAAAAAACGTGCCGGACGCATGGCTCGAGATCGCGCTGGCCGAAGGACGAAACCGGCAGATCCGGCGCATGACCGCGGCCGTGGGACTGCCGACGCTGCGGCTGATCCGCGCCGCTATCGGTCCGTGGAGTCTGGGCGACCTCAAGCCCGGCGATTCACGATCGATGACGAATGCCGAGGCCTGGCGGGACCTGCGGGGTAATCGCGCCTAGAAGCCGCTCCCACAAAACTATCGTGGGAGCGCCATCATGGCGCGACGAGCGCCGCTGGAAGCTGCTGCCTCGGGCAATGGCGGATACTGCCGATTAATGCCCGTTACGGTGCAGACCCGCAATGCGCATCGCGACTTCCATGGCCTGCTCGTAGTTCAGACGCGGATCGACGGTCGACTTGTACGCGCGGGCAAGATCGCGGTCAGTGAGACCGCGGGCGCCGCCGGTACACTCGGTAACGTTCTCGCCGGTCAGCTCCAGGTGCACGCCACCCAGGTAGCTGCCCATGCGCTGGTGAATGCGGAACGCTGTCTCGAGCTCCGCGACGACGCTGTCAAAGCGGCGGGTCTTGACGCCGTCGGCCGTGCTCTCGGTGTTGCCGTGCATCGGATCACAGATCCAGAGCACCGGCGAGCCCGTCTCCTTCACCGCCGCAATCATCTCGGGAAGGCAATCATCGATAGCCTTCGCGCCGAAACGGTGTATCAGCGTCAGGCGCCCGGGTTCGTTGTTCGGGTTCAGGACGCTGATGAGCCCGTGCAGCCACTCGCGGGTCATGCCCGGCCCGATCTTGATGCCGACGGGGTTCGCGATGCCGCGAAAATACTCGACGTGGGCGCCGTCGAGCGCCGCCGTGCGCATGCCGATCCACGGGAAATGCGTCGTCAGGTTGTACCAGCGCTTGCGGCGGTCCAGAAAACGCGTCTGCGACTGCTCGTACAGCAGATGCAGGCCCTCGTGGGCCGCGTAGATATCGGCGCGCTGCGTCTTGTGCATTTGCTGGCCAGAGATCGTTTCGAGGAAGTCGAGCGAGTTCGAGATCGATTTGACGATCTCGTGATATTCGTCGGCCATCGCCGAGTGACCGACCCAGTCGAGATCCCAGTACTCCGGATGGTGCAGATCGGCAAAACCGCCGTCGATCAGTGAGCGAACGAAATTCAGCGTCAGCGCAGCGCGCTCGTAGCCGCGCAGGATCAGATCGGGGTCCGGCACGCGATCCTCGGCCGTAAACGGGTTCCGGTTCACGAGGTCACCGCGAAAGCTCGGCAGCGACGTTCCCGCGCGCGTCTCGGTATCGGCTGAACGAGGCTTTGCGTACTGACCGGCCATGCGGCCGACCCGGACGACGGGCTTCTTCAGCCCGTACAGAATCACGAGGCTCATCTGGAGCAGAATCTTGAGTTTCGCAACGATGTTCTCCGATGTGCACTCGTCGAAACTCTCGGCGCAATCACCACCCTGGAGCACGAATGCGTCGCCGCGCTGGGCACGGGCGTACAGGTCCTTGAGCGCGTCCACCTCCCAGGACGTCACGATCGGAGGCAAGCGGCTGAGATCGGACACGGCGCGGTCGAGTGCCACGCGGTCGGGATAGTTGGGCTGCTGGGCCGCCGCCATGCCCTGCCAGCTCGCGGGATGCCACTCGGCTTTGCTGATCGATCGGGCCATGTGCTGCTCCGGGAACGGTCTCCGCCGCGCTTGGATGGACCGCGGACTATGCCATGCTGCGCTGCAAACCTGCAAAAGTTTCTCTGGTAATCAGCGCGTTACGGGGGCAAGCTGAGCTTCGCCTCAGGCACCGACGACGGCAGTGCCCGTGCTGGTCTGCTACCGCACTGCACGTATGGCACGCGCGGTGCGGCACAGGCACAATGCAGCCACTTTCCGCCGCTCGCGCCGGCGGTTTTTGCGTTCTGGAGAATCATCATGCAGGACATACTCGTACTCGGTGCCGGCAAGATCGGCGCGCTGATATCCGGCCTGCTCGCCGAGAGCGGCGACTATCGCGTGCAGCTCGCCGACAAGCGGCCGGGTGTGGCCGCGGACGTGATCAAGGCGCACGGCAGCGAGCATCTACAGGCGTTCGATCTCGACGCGAGCGATTCGCCCGCCCTGGTCGACCACGTTCGCCGGCACAACCCCGTCGCGATCGTCTCGGGCCTGCCCTACTACTGCAACGTCGAGGTCGCGCGAATCGCTCGTGACGAAGGACTGCATTACTTCGACCTGACCGAAGACGTCGCCGTTACGGACGCCGTTCGCGATCTGGCTTCCGGTGCCACGCAGGTGTTCGCTCCCCAGTGCGGCCTCGCACCGGGCTTCATCAGCATCGCGGCGAGCGAACTGATCAAGCACTTCGACTCGCTGAATTCGGTCAAGCTCCGCGTCGGCGCACTGCCCCAGCACCCGAACAACGTTCTGAAATATTCGCTGACCTGGTCCACCGACGGCATCATCAACGAATACGGCAATCTCTGCCGGAGCATCGTTGACGGTGTCGAGGTCGACGTCCTGCCGCTCGAGGGCCTGGAGCAAATCGAGATTGACGGAACGCTGTACGAGGCGTTCAACACGTCCGGCGGCCTCGGCTCGCTCGCCGAGACGTTTGACGGCCAGGTCAACACGATGAACTACAAGACGATCCGCTACCCTGGCCACTGCGAGCAGATGCGACTGCTCATGAACGGGCTCAAGCTCAATCACGATCGCGGTACGCTGAAGCGCATTCTGGAGAACGCGGTGCCTCAGACGCTGCAGGATGTCGTGATCATCTATGCAGCCGTCACGGGCTATCAGGACGGCGAACTTCGCGAGGAAAACTACGTCAACAAGGTCTACCCGGAGGTCGTGGCCGGACGCCTGTGGTCCGCAATCCAGATCACCACGGCTGCCGGAATCTGCAGCGTGCTGGACCTCGTGCTGCAGAACCCGGCGCAGTACGCGGGATTCGTCACACAGGAACAGTTCAGCCTGCACGCAATCCTCGACAATCGCTTCGGCGAATACTACGCGCACGGGGGAAGCTATCAGACCTCGGCGGACCTCGTTGCCCGCGGGCAGACCGGCCACCAGCGAATTACCGGAGGTTAAGGCAATGCAACAGATACTCGACGCACTCGGGCTCGATGCGGTCAATCCCGGCACCTGGATCGGCAGCGCCAGCCGCGAGGACGAATCGGCCGATCTGATCGAGTCCTACAACCCGGCGACGGGGGCACTTATCGCCAGCGTGCGCGCGACGACCCCTGGCGAGTATGACGTCGTCGTGCAGCAGGCACGTGATGCATTTCGCGCGTGGCGCAGCGTGCCGGCGCCGGTACGCGGCGACGCGGTGCGACGCATCGGCGACGCGCTGCGCGACAACAAGGACGCGCTGGGCAGCCTCGTTACCCTCGAGAACGGCAAGATCAAGGCCGAGGGCGACGGCGAAGTGCAGGAGATGATCGACATCGCGGACTTCGCAGTCGGCCAGTCGCGCATGCTGTACGGGAAGACAATGCACTCGGAGCGACCGCAGCATCGCATGTACGAGCAGTGGCATCCGCTCGGCCTCGTCGGCATCATTACTGCATTCAATTTTCCGGTCGCCGTATGGTCCTGGAATGCGTGTATCGCCGCCGTTTGCGGCAACGTCAATATTTGGAAGCCATCGCCGAAAACGCCGCTCTGCGGAATCGCCGTGCAGAAGATCGTCAACAGTGCGCTGGCCGACCTGGGTTTACCGCCGGCGTTTTTTCTGATCAACGATGGCACCAACAGGCTCGCCGAGCAGTTCGTCGGCGACGCGCGCATCGATCTGATCTCGTTCACGGGATCCTGCGCGGTCGGCCGCATAGTCGGCCAGCGCGTCGCCGCGCGCATGGGTAAATCGCTGCTGGAACTCGGCGGCAACAACGCGATCATCGTCGACGAATTCGCGAATCTCGAGCTCGCAATTCCGGCGATCGTGTTCGGCGCCGTCGGCACCGCGGGACAACGCTGCACGACGACGCGCCGCGTGATCGTACACCGCTCGCGTTTCGAGGAGCTGAAATCGGGGCTCGTCAATGCGTA
>JBFHXQ010000143.1:0-7705 GCA_041598895.1 Woeseiaceae bacterium
CGTCGACGTTGAGTGTGAATGTCTTTTTCATCGGCGAGCTCACTCCTCACCGGGCCTAGAAGCCCAGCATGTATTCGATGACCAGCCCCTGAAACAGCGGGATCTCCATCGCAACCTGGAAGAAGCCGTAGAGCACGGCCCAGGCGCCGGCGGCGCTGACCAGAGCGACCGCTGGCGTCTCTTTCTTTCCGGCAAGCATGAACGCGAAGACCAGTATTGGCCCGGCATAGACGAATCCGAAACCGAGAATGCCCAGGAAGAACAGACCGACCCAGCCGAGCATGGTTCGCTCTGCCTTGGTAACGACGTCTGCCGGTTCGCCGGATTCCGCCTGTGCTGCCGTTGCCCGAATTTCATTCATGAGCTCTATGATGGCGAGGATCGTTCCCGGGATGCCGACCAGCAGCGGCATCAGCCGCGCTTTCTCGGTGAAGCCCAGCGCCATCAGGCTCATGCTCGCGAAGATCAGGAACATCACGAGCGCCGTGACGACGCGACCGTTCATTATTCCGCTAATCGTCATCTTCCCGCATCCATTCCGGTGCCTCTTTATGCCGCAGCAGTCGGTAAACGTAAATCCCGATCGTGAGCAGGATCAGCCCGATCATCACGAGTGCGCCCGGGCGCAGCAGGAATGCCGGGCCCCAGAGCGCCATTGCCTTGTGAAACGAATCCTCGGCGATCGGCCCTAAGATCAGGCCGATCACGAACGGCGGGCGCGGCCAGTGATATTTCTTCAGAAAGTAGCCGAGCACGCCCATCGCCAGCATCAGGACCATGTTCTCCCAGGCGCGGATCGCCAGGAATGCACCAAGGAACGCGAGGACGAGCACGAACGGGATCAGCAGGTTGCCGCGCACGTAGCTCAGGTAGCCGAGGCCCGGCGCCACCGCGATAAACATGATTACGGCCAGTACGTTCGCGAGCATCAGGCCCCAGATCAGGACGAACACGATGTCCATGTTTTGCGGCAGCGCGAGCGCCGGGCCCGGCTGGATGCCGAGCATCACGAAGGCCCCGAGCAGGATGGCCATGCCGGACGAGCCGGGCACCGCAAAGAACAGCGTCGGCAGCAGTGAGCCGCCTTCCTTTGAGTTGTTCGCGGTCTCCGGAGCAATGACGCCTTCGACGGCGCCCTTGCCGAAGCGCTCGGGCGTCTTTGACGACTGTGCCGCATGCCCGTAACAGATCCACGAGGCGGCGTCGCCGCCCAGGCCCGGGATCATGCCGATGAACGCCCCGATCACCGACGTCCTGATCGAGAGCGTCCAGTGGCGAAAGACGTCGCCGATGCCGCGCAGCACGCCTTTGAGGCCGTAACTCGCCGCGACCTTCGACTCGCCCGCCATCGAGCCGCCCGCCGCGCCCAGCGCGATCATCTCGGGAAGCGCGAAGATGCCGAGCACGGCCGCGATGATGTCGACACCGTCCCAGAGAAACAGTTGCCCGAACGTGTAGCGCTCGATACCCGTTTGCGGGTCGAGTTTTATGAACGCCATCATCAGGCCGAAAAAGCCGACCAGCATGCCTTTCGCGAGCGAGTCGCCGGACAGCATCGCAATCAGGGTGATGCCGAACAGCGCGAGCAGAAAAAATTCGGCCGGGCTGAACGCGAGCACGATCGGCTGCAGCAGCGGCAGGAGTGCGAGCAGGAAGATGCCGCCGATGACGCCGCCGAGACCCGACGCGCCGAATGCCGCGCCCAGCGCGCGCCCGGCCTCGCCGTTCTGGGTCATCGGGAGCCCGTCGACGATTGTCGCCGCGTCGGGGCCGGTGCCGGGGACGCCGAACAGGATGCTCGGCACGGAGCCTCCGGTGTGTACGACGGAGTGCATCGCGATGAGGAACAGGGCGCCCGCAACGGCATCCATCCCGAAGACGAACGGGATCACGAGAACGATGCCGAGTTTTCCGCCGAGACCGGGGATCGCGCCGAAGAACATGCCGATCGGTACGGCGACCGCCAGAAGGAAGAGATGATACGGCGAGCCGACGACCGTCAGCAGCGCCGCGTAGATTCCGCCAAGATCCAAGGCAGGTTCCTTTCGTCTCCCGAGGGCAGTGCCCTCAGCTTGTAACCGTTTTTACGGGGCGATGATCTCGGGTTCTTGATTACGTGCCGTCGATCGCCGTTTTGATCATCGCAACGGATTCCGGTGTCTGGTTGAGCGCGGCGTTGACCAGAGCGCTTACGTCATCGCCGAACGCCGGCTTGATCGGCAGCCCGAGCCGCTCGGCCTCGGCGTGCAGCTCCGGGTCCTCGAGCGCCTGCCTGTATGCCGCGCGCAGCTGTTCGAGTCTCGCGGGCGGCGTGCCCGGCGGCGCAGCGGTGACCCGACCCAGCTGCGCCAGGGCATCGACGATCGCGACGAGGCGCTTGCCGCGCTCGGTCGTGACGATGTCGACGGCGTTGGGCACGCCATCGATCCTGTCACCCACGGACAGAATCAGGTGGCCGTAGCCGGAATCAACGAAGTTCTTGAACGAACTCGTCGAGCCGAATATCGCGCAGATCTCGCCGCGCATCATCGACATCTCGCCCTCGTTGCCTTCGAAGCCCGGCACGATCTCGACCTTGAGGTCCAGCGCGTCGGCAAGCAGCATCATGTCGCTCCACGATGCCGAGCCCAGCCCGGCGGAACCGAACTTGACGGGGTTCTCGGTCGCCAGGAGGTCCTCGATGGTTTTTATTGCGCAGTTCTCCGACACGACGATCGAGCGCGGCTCGCCTGCGGCCTTGCCGATCCATTCGAGTTCCCGAAGGTCAAACGCCATGCCGGCCCGCTCGAGCAGCTGACCGTAGATCAGGCCCATGTTGAACGTGCCAATCGTGAGCCCGTTGGGGCGCGAGCGATGCAGCGTATTGGCGCCGACGAGGTGCCCGGCCCCGGGCGTGTTCTTGATGATGATGTTGTCGACCGGCATGTACTTCTGCATGAATTTGCCGATCAGTCGGGCGTAGGCGTCATAACCGCCGCCCGGGTCGGTCGCGACGATGTAGGCAATTGTCCGCCCGTCGTAGAAATTGCCGTCACCCTCGTCGCCGGGGTCCTGCGCGCAGGAGGCGAGCAAAACCGCGACGAGAGGCAGCAGCAGTACCTTGCGCATGGTCGGGTCCGTCAGCCGCCTGAATCGATGACTCAGTCTTCGGGCGGCACCCAGAGGTCTTCGTAGCCCTTCGCCGGCTCGAGCTGATCGAACCAGTCGAAGCCCATAGGCTTCAACATGCGGCTGTTGACGACGACAACCCGAGCCTCGCTGTCCCCGTCGTTGACGCGTTTATGGGCGCAGTAGGGCGGAATATAAATAAAGTCGCCCGGACCCCACTCGAACTTCTTGGGGGTTTTCTCCCACTCCCAGATAAACTCGTCCGCGCAGTGGAACATCACGTCCCAGTGCAGGTCGTGGCCCGTGCCTTCGATCACGAATGCGACTTCTTCGGACAGGTGACGACTCGTGCCGGTCGCTTCATCAGCGCCGAGGAACTGCATGTAGATATCGATGCAGCATTCCGTCGTGTTCATGCCCTCGTTGATGATGTGCTTGATCAGGCCGTCCGCAGTCCGCTCCATCGGCATTTCATGCGACTTCACAACGTTCTTTCGCTGTTTGTATTCCTTCCGAAACTGCCTCGATGCTTCGAGCGCCTGGGCATAGAAGTCTGCCGTCTTGTCGGTTCGCGCGCGCTCCCGTTCGGTCGGATCTGCAAAGGGGGATTCAATCGACATTCCGTTCCTCGTTTGTTGTGCTTGACGGCCGGCGGCTCAAAGCGAGGCCGGCGGCGAATAGTCCTCGTGCCCCGGCACCGGCTCCTTCGGCGGGTAGACGACCATCTTCTGGAAGATCAGGTGCATGAACAGGAACAGCGGCTTCGCTTTCATGATCAGCACGAGGGTTTCCTCGTCCGGATCGTCGTTGAAATGCTGGTGGACGCAGCCGTTCTCGACGATCATCGCATCGCCGGCTTCCCAGTCGATGCGGCGGCCGTCATGAATATCGTGGCCCCTGCCCTTGAGTACGAAAAACACGGCGCTGTTCATGTGCCCGTGCTTCTGTCCGTGCCCGCCGGGGGCGTACGCGTCAACGTGAGTCTCGATCGACTGTGCAATGCGTACGGCCTGCGGATTAATGACTTTCTTACCAAAGTTTTGCGGGCCGCCTTTCCATTTCATGTCGCGCGTGTGGTAAATGCGGGGCTGTGAAAACAGCTCTTCCTTGAGTTCGCCGTAGGTCCCTTCGAGTGCGCGAACAAACGTGCGTTTTTTCTGCCAGCGCTCCCAGGTGACCTCCCCTGTGTCGGATTCGGCATCCGGTTTACGTGCTTCGACCAAGATCTTGCTCCCAAAGCGTGCGGCATGAAGCCGCAACCAGCGTGAACTATCAATTATAACTCAGCCGCCGCTCAACAATTATTTCCCGTGTAACGGCCAATTCATTCATATCTTCGTCAGGAACAGCGCGACACAGCCGGCGAGAATTGGCAATGGCAGCACGGACAGCATGCGCAGCCTTACGAAATGCGATCCCAGTAGCGGTATTTCGAAGATGATGACGCGGTGTGCGGCGAACACGCTCCAGCCGGTGAGGAACGCGATCAGGGCTGGCACCGAGGCACCGCCGGCCGCCAGTGCGGCGGCCGTCGCGAATGCAATGACCGGGCCGGACGGTATCATCAGCCCGGCCAGAGACCCGACAATGATGCCGGTGACTCCCGAGCCGCTGCCCAGATAGCGTACGATAATGTCCGTCGGAATCAGCTTCACGACGAATCCGGCGGCGATCAGCGCAAACACCATCCGCGGCAACAGCGTGATCGCCTGCTCGAGCGCCCGCCGTAAGCCGAATCGAAAGCTCATATCCCGGCGTGCAAATGCGACGATAGCGAGGAGGACGGCCGCCGCGTAGATGATCAGTGCGCCGAGATCCATTATTTGTGCGGCTCAATGGGCGGAGGGCTTTCTTCGAGCGACACCGAAAACGGGAGGCGCCTCGCCAGGATCCCGGCGACGATCGGCAGCGGCGCGCCGATCAGGAATCGCAGCAGTGAAAAGTCGATCCCCATCAGTGGAATATCCCAGACGATGATGCGCTGAATTCCGAGCAGTGCCCAGCTGGTGATGTAGGCAACGAGAATGCCGCGGTCTGCGCCCGAGCCGGCAAGTATGGCGAGAAATGGAAACGCGGAGGCCGGGCCGCCCGGCGTTACGCAGCCGGCTGCTGTTGCAATCACGAGTCCGCGCTTGCCGCTGTTGCGCTTGAGAAAAGCCGACATGCGTTCACGCGGTACCAGAACCCAGATGAAACCTGCAACGATTTGTGCCGCCGCAACGCGCGGAAGCAGGTCGAGCAGCATCTGTCGATCATTGTCGACTGCGCTGGCGAACGCATCCGGCCCGAGTACGGCATAGCAGATGACGGCAAGGAGGCCGGCTATGCCGACGAAAATCCAGAACGACGGCCCGAAACTTCGTCGCAGTAACTCCGGCCAGTCGATGTCGGGTGACAGCGGATCGCGCGCCACGGCATGCTGCCCGATTCAGCCGCCCCCGGCTTCCCGATGGCCGTCCAGCAACGCCCCGCTCACGGTGCGAAACAGATCGACATCGGGGGGCAGCTGGGCAGCGAGAAAACCGGCCAGACGCGCGAACGCAATCGCCTGACCGGCGACCGCATCCATGCGATGCCCTTCGGGCAGGCTGTTGGCGTCCGTGACGCTTCGCGTCAACCCGGCCTTGAACAACCCTTCGAGATATGCAGCACGCACGGTTTCGGAGTCGAGGTCTCCGGGCGTCGAGTCGCTATCGGTGTTCGGCGCAATTCCAAAGCGCCCGGCCTGCTCGATAAAGCGGTCGAACAGCTCCATATCGGCCCGCTCGTGATCATCGAAATCACCGCACATAGATTGTGTACTCCGTCGATAGTCTGTTTACATGTCGGCGAGCCCGAATTTTGCCAGGTAATAATTCCAGCACTTTTCGAACAGGCCGCGCTTCATAAGACCTTTCTGGCAGGCGGCAATTTGCTCCGCCGAGAAAACGTAGGGTTCGCCGATAAGCGAGGCGTTGAACTGCCGCTCCGCATTAAGCTCGAGATATATCGCGAGAACGGTTGCCTCCATGACGTCGGTCCCGACCACAACGCAGCCGTGCGCGCGAAGCAGGGCGGCGCGACCCCCGCCAAGCACCCCGGCCAGCTCTTCTGCAATCGACGATTTGCTGATCGACCGCGGTGATGCAAACTGCGGCACGTCGCCCAACAGCGCGCCCTGGGCCATCGTCACCTTGTATCGCTGGCCCGCACTGGACAGCAGCGTCGACCACTTCGGGTGACCGTGCACGACCGCGTTCACGTCCGGTCGTGACCTGTAAACGGCCACGTGCAGTGGGAGTTCCGCTGGTGGACGCGCGGCATTTTCGTCACATTCGCCGTTTGCGCCGACGACGACGAAATCGTCCGGCGTCAGCGAACTGCGCACCGAGCTGCCGGTGTTGATCAGCAGATTGCCGTCGTCGAGACGGACGCTGAAGTGGCCATTGAAGTCGATGATGCCGAGGCGCTCGAGGATTGAAATGCCCTGGGTCAGCTCTACGCGGGACCGTTGTTCCGGCGCTGAACTCACGGCAACGCTCACAGTAGCGGCCAGCTTTTCCCGAGCAGGCTGCCGCCGATCAGAATCGCGACGCAGCCGATACTGATGAACGCGGCTGTATTGAGCCAGGTTGTGCAGCGCTCCATCCAGCGCAGCGGATACGACACGACGAACGTCAGCGCAGCCATGCCGAGAATCGAGCCGGCTCCGAATGCAATGACGTAGCCCACTGCCTCGCCCAGCGATCGGGCCGCCGCGGCGAGGATCAGAAGTCCGGCAGAGCCTGCAGCACCATGCATCATGCCGACGCACAGCGCTCGCCGCAGCCCAAGCGGCCGGTGGTCGTGATCGTGTGGGCTTTGGGCGTGCGGCACGTCGTCTCCGACATGCGTGTGCACGTGAATATGATGCTCACCCGCGCCGTGCCGGTGGACGTGGAAATGCGGTCGCCGTTGCCAGACCTGATAGAGAACGTTGATGCCCAGGCCGACGATCATTGCACCGACCAGGAACTCCAGAAACGCTTCCATGCGCGGCGATATTGTTTCGCCGAGCACGAGGAGTGCACCGCAGATCGTCAGCAAGGTGAGCGTATGCCCCAGGCCCCAGACGCTGCCACGCAGGACGAGGCCGCGACGGGAGCGCCCGTTCCCCAGCGCGGCCACGGCAGCCAGATGATCGCCCTCGAGCGCGTGCTGCATGCCGACGAGACCGCCGAACAACAAGAATGCGTAAAAATCCATCAAAAACCCCGATTTTCGGTCCACGCCGTCGCGGCCGAGCGTCCCGGTATCCAGCGCTTAGTCTGAGGCGCGTGCGGCGAAGTACGGTCTCGGAATCGTCGCTCTGCGAGCCGGCATTGTCCGGCGGCCACGCGTCAAGAATCGGTCCAACAACGGAAGCCGGGATTATTGCAGGCGCGGCCGAAGTGTTCATCCATCGTTTCAGGACCAACTAATTCAGCTGATACGGAGCCGTTGCTGACAGGCGTATCTTTTTTTGCCGCCGGATTTGTTCCGTGAAATTATCGCTGCAACACCGCGTTTTTCTCGAGCTGGCGCAGCGATGCCGGCGGCCAAACCGGAATACGTATGACGGCGATGCAAGAAACCTTAC
>JBFHXQ010000144.1:0-7679 GCA_041598895.1 Woeseiaceae bacterium
AACGTCTGCCGGCACCGCGGGTCGCAACTCGTCGCCGCACCGGATGCAGCCGAGCAGTCGGGCTGTTTCGATGCCGGCATTCGCTGCCCCTACCACTCGTGGACGTATCGACTCGACGGCGAACTCTACAGCACACCACATTTGAACGTCGACACGTCGAATCTCGGTCTGCACCGGGTCGACATCGACGTCTGGCAGGGCTTCGTGTTCGTTCGTCTCGACCCGGGGCGACAAACGCTTCTGGAAATGCTGGGCGAGATTCCACAACGCATAGTCCGCTATCCGCTCGGCGACCTGCGCATCGGCCATCGAATCGACTATGAGGTCAACGCCAACTGGAAGGTCATCCTCGAGAACTACAACGAGTGCTATCACTGCGCCGGCGTTCACCCGGAGCTGTGCAAGATCGTGCCGGCCTTTCGACAGGGCGGCGGCAGCAATCTCGACTGGGATCAGGGCATACCGCAGAAACCGGGGACGAACACGTTCACGTTCAGCGGCACGACGAACCGCGATCCCTTTCCGGGCCTCGACGACAACGAAAAGATCCGTCACAAGGGCGAGCTGATCTACCCGAACCTGATGCTCAGCCTGTCGATGGACCACGCGGCGGCGTTCACGCTGTGGCCGCGATCGGCGGGGCGCACCGAGATCAGCTGCGAGTTCCTGTTCCATCCCGACGAGATAGCAAAGCCCTTTTTCGACCCCATGGACGCCGTCGAGTTCTGGGATCTCGTCAACAAACAGGACTGGGCGATCTGCGAAAACGTGCAGCGTGGCATGCGCTCACGCGTTTTCGAATCCGGCTACTACGCGCCGATGGAGGACCTGAGCCTCGACATCCGCAACTATGTCAGGGAACGACTGGACCGGGACTGAGTCAGTTATTCCCGGATCATGAGCATGCGCCTGCCGACATTCATCGCCACGTCCGTCGTGCGCGGGAGCCAGCAGGGCGAGAGCCACGGCGGCGTGTACACGGTCGACTTCGAGCGCCACGAGTGGCGCCAGCACGTCGACTGGAACACCGGCGAAATCGACTTCGAGGGGCGCGGTGCGGACCGTGGCCTGCGCGGCATCGCATTCGACGCGGAAGATATCTACATTGCCGCGAGCGACGAGCTGTTTTGCTACGACCGGAATTTTCGGATACGTAAGTCGTTTCGCAACCGCTACCTGAAACACTGCCACGAGATCTGCCGCATGGATCGCGTGATCTTTTTGACGTCGACGGGCTTCGACAGCCTGCTTGCCTTCGACATCGACATGCAGGACTTCGTCTGGGGCCTTCAGCTGCAGCGGCACCTCGGCGGCTGGGGCGGGAACGCATTCGATCCGCGGACGCAAATCGGGCCGGATCCCGTCAACAATTTTCACGTCAACATGGTGCATGTGAACCAGCAGGGCATTTATCTGAGCGGCCTGCACACGCAGGCGCTGCTGCACGTGAGCAGCACGTTCGACGTCAGGGAGGTATGCAGCCTTCCGCGCGGCGTGCACAACGCGCAGCCTTATCGAAACGGCGTGTTGCTGAACGACACGGCGAGCGACAGCGTGCGCTATGTGTCTCGCGACGGCCGCAATCGGGCATTTCCCGTCGTGACCTACCCCGAGTCCGACATCGAGCTCGCGGGCATCGACGACTCGAAGATCGCGCGCCAGGCCTTCGGACGAGGGCTGTGTCCGGTCGACGAGCGCTTTGTTGCCGCCGGCTCGTCGCCGTCGACGATTACGCTGTACGACCTCGAGGCAAATCAGGTGGTCGCGTCCGTCAACCTGACGATGGACATCCGCAACGCGATTCACGGCCTCGAGGTCTGGCCCTTCGAGCAGCAGGCATAAAAAAACGCACCCCGGAGGGTGCGTTTTTCGTCCGGCCGATTAGTTTATTCCCAGCGCCTGAAGAAGCGCACGCCGAATTCGCGGGGTCGGATGACGGACACGCGTGAGCGGCCGAAGAACGGCTCGAAGTCGGTGATGTCGTGGTACAGCTGACCGCGTTCATCAAACAGATTGTTGACGAACACGTTCGCCTCCCAGTTGTTGCCCATCAGCCCGAATTTCAGGCTCGTGTAGTCGTACGCCTGCTGCGTCAGCTGCGGCGTGCCGCCGCCGGATTCGCGAAGCTCGAGTTGCGAGACAGGTACCCGTGGAATCTGTTGAACCTGATTGATGGAGTCGCTGACGTAGCTGTACTGGAGCTGCACGAATGCCTCATTACTCCAGAAGATATTGGCCGGCCAGTTGTACTGGGCGTAGAAGGAGCCCTTGAAGTCGGGGGCAAAGGGCAGCGGCGATCCGATGCCGACGCCGTCGAGCCCAAGGACCTCGCTCTCGAGCTCCGCATCGAGGAACGTCGCATTGAACCGCAGCAGCAGCTGATCATCCGGCAGCGCCTCGATTTGCAGCTCGAGGCCGTCCGAACTTGCGTTGCCGGCGTTGAATACGCCCTTCTGCCACGGCTGCCCGCACGGTGGTACGGGATCCGTATCACAGGGCGTATGGGACGGGTCGACGATTTCAAGCTGGTAGTCGTTCCAGTCCTGGAAGAAGGCCTGCGCGCTGACGCTGAGCCGGCCGCCGGCGAATCGGCCCTTGATGCCGAATTCGGTGTTCTCGAGGAAGTCGGCAACATACGACTGCGGCAGCTTCGGCGCGCCCCGATTGCGATTCACGCCGCCGGCCCTGAAGCCCTCCGAATACAGTCCGTACACCATCACGTCCTCGTTAATGTCGTACTGCACGGAGAACTTGACGGCAATGTCGTCGTCCGCCGAGTTGATGAAGTTGAAGCCGGTGTCGTTCGGATTGTCGCTGTCCCGCGGATTGCAGGGCGCGTCCGCAACGATGCAGCCGAATTTCGCGGGCTGATCACCACCGAGATTCTGGATCGCGGGCGTGATCCGGCCAGCCGGGTTCTCGACCCAATAGACTTTGGTCTGCTCGACGTCGAACCAGCGGGCGCCGGCCGTTACGGAAAACCTGTCGGTGAGGTGGAACGTCGCCTCGCCAAACACGGCAAGCGTCTCCCAGTCCGTGTCGTCGGCCGAGAACCACCAGGCGTCGGTCGGAGTTGCAGGCACGCCCCAGCCGGCCGGCACATAATAGTAACCGCTCGGCGTCGTCGTGATGCTGTACGGATTCGTCCAGTTCGCGAACGCCTGGGAGTTGCGGTAGCCCCCGTCACTCGTGATATACGTATTGAAGTCCCACTCTTCGTGGCGGTCCTCCCAGAAAACGCCGGCGACCCAATCCAGTCTCTCGCCATCGAAGGCAACCCGGAATTCCTGGCTGAGTGACGTGTTTTCCTGATCGTTAGTGAGAAATCCGACCGGGTCGTTGTAGGCGTAGGATACGTCCGCCGGCTGGAAGCAGTAGATGTTGTAGGTCGCCGTGAAATAGTAGCACCACTGGCCGAAGTAGGCCGCGTAGTCCGTCGTGTCCTGGGCGTACTGACTCTCGCGCGTGAAATAGGCCGTGGCCGACGTGAACGAGAAATTGCCGGCTTTACCCTCGACCGTTAGCGCGAATTGCGTCCAGTCGTCCTCGAACGTGTCTGCATTGAATGCAATCAGCTGCAGGTCGCCGACCGTCGGGTCGTAGGTGTTTTCGGCGTCGGACTCGACCGTTTGATGAGCGATGCCGAGCGTCGCGCTCCAGTCGTCATTGATGAACCATTTGCCGCTGACCCTGCCACCGGCGATGGTCGTTTCGTTCCAGTCCTCTTCGACAGCGTCGGTATTGAGCTGTCCGGCGCCGCCATTACCGCAGCGACCGTACGTTTCGCACGCACCTGTGGTGCCGAGAACATTGTCGATGAAGCCGCCTTCCGTCGCCGAAAATCCGACCAGCCGCACCGCAAACTGGTCTTCTGCAAGCGGCAGATTGACCATGCCTGAAATGTCGTAGCTGTTGTCGCCTTCGCTCATGCCCTTCAGGCTTGCGTCGACAAACGCCTCGAACCTGGTCGGGTCCGGCTTGTTCGTGACGATACGCAGCGTGCCGGACTGGGAGCTGGATCCGTACAGCGTACCCTGCGGGCCGCTCAGGGCTTCGACCCGTTCGATGTCGACGAGACGGACGTCTACGGCTGCACCCTGCGTAACCGGCTGCTCGTCGAGATAGACCGCTGCAGACTGCGAGACGATGAAGGTGTCCGGTGCGTCCGCAATACCGCGGAAAAAGATCTTGCCCTGTCCAACCTGATTGCCGAAGTAGGAAAGACTTGGCGTGAACTTGGAGTAGTCCTCCATGTTGAACAGGTTTTGATTCCGAATCGCGTCGGTATCGAACGCCTGTATGCTGCCGGCGAGATCCATGATGCTCATCGCGCCGCGTTTGCTCGCGGTGACCGTGATCTCCTCGATGCCGCGGCTGTCCGATTCCGGGACCTGCTGAGCGAGCGCCGGCGTGCTGCCCACCGCGGCAGCAACGGCTGCAGTCAGCGTTGTCGTGTAGCTGATGCCGTGAACCGGCGTCGAGTCTGATGATTTGGTGCTGGACATCGCTAACTCCCGGACATATCTGGTAACCGCATGTTGCTCGATCATAGAACAAGGCCCTGTTACATTCAAACAACGGATAGCTATGAGTCAGAGCCAACACCTGATTTATGCGCGATGCGCGTTAGCGATATGTTGCATACATCCGACACTTTAGATTTGGCACAACGAAAGGCTCAACGCAATGATGCCGGACGGTCCTGCTCGGGTAGTTGCCTGAGTAATGGTTCGAGTACTTCGATCAAGGGCCCGAGATGGCCCTCGAAGCGACGCCAGGAATGCACGGATTTAGCGTAAATGGGCTGGCGAACCTGCTCCGAGCTGGCCGTGATCACGGCGCGGTCGGTTTCATAGAAACGCAGGCACCGATCCTCCCAGGATAGCCCGCAATGCTCTAGCAGGCGTCGGGTCTGGTTTTCCTGATCCGCCACCATCTGCTCGTAATGGACGTCGAGCACCTTTCCGGACAGAAGCGCGTGCCAGTGATCCATCAAGCGCTGGTACTCGAGGTAGTACTCGCCGAGTTCCACCAGGTCATAGGTGAATGACTGGCCTTTGTAAAACAATTGCTTGTAACTTCCCATGCAGCTGTCGAGCGGGTGCCGGCGCGCATTGACTATCTTGGCGTCGGGCAGTATCAGTGCGATCAGTCCGATACTGGCAAAATTGTTCGGCATCTTGTCCGTGAAATACGGTTTGCCGGCACGGTAGCGCTGGGTCGACTCGATGTACTGCTTGCCGAGATCCGCGAGCGCCTCGCCATAGTGTCTCAAGGCGTCGGGATAGACGTCCCCCTCGGGCCGCTGCTGGTTGATCTCACGAATGACTTTGGGGAGATCCGGGAGCTCGTGCGTGCCGTCGACCTGGCTGTGGCTCGCCAGAATCTGCTCGATCAGCGTCGAGCCGGAACGGGGCAATCCCACGATGAAAATCGGTGCATCATCCGGATATCCGTTTCCCGCGTTTTCGCGCAGAAGCTCCGGCGTGAAGGTTGCGACGATCTGATCGTGCACCGTTTCGGTTTGCACCGGATCGTAGCTTTCGTGTGGGCGACGTAGCCTGGCGCCCTGATCGTAGCGGTAAAACGCCCGATCAAAATCACCGCGATCCTCGTAAGCCTTACCGAGCGAATAATTGAAGTTCACGCGCGTCTCATCGAGCAGCGCCTCGTTTTCCACTTTTTCCTCCATGATCGCGATCTCGTCGTCGCTAAAGCGAAACGTCTTGAGATTTGCGAGCGCCCAGTAAGCTTCGCCGAACGCCGGGTATGCCCTGATGCAGTTTCGATAGGTTTCTATCGCCTCATCCTGGCGGCCGATCGTTTTGAGCGAGTGGCCCAGTCCAGCGAGACTACCGCCGTGATCGGGTTGTTTTTCCAGCGCAAGCTTGAACGCCTCGGCCGCTTCCGCAAAGCGACCGGACTTGTTCATCAAATTGCCGAGCAGCATGCGCGGCTGCGCCAATTCAGGCCTCAATTCGATTGCCCGCTGAATCGCGTCGTAACACTCTTCGAGCTCGTCGAGTTCCATGAGCGCACGAACGAGATCGATCCACGCACCGTAAAATTCAGGCTCCAGTTTCACGGTATTACGCAGCATGCGGGCGGCAAGTTTATGTTTGCCCGTTTCGCCGGCAATCGTGCCGAGCAGCCGTGTCGCGTTTACATTCGTAGGGTCTTTGCGCAGTATGTCTCGATAAATATTTTCGGCTTTGCCAAGCTCGCCGGCGTGATGATGTTCCAATGCCTTGACGAGTTCCTTGCGATCCGGATCCAGTCGAAAGGATTCCTCGAGTGCCTGCTTCGCCTCGTCGAGCCGGCCCAGCGTATTTAGCGCCATGCTCAGGTCCCGATAAGCTACCGGGTTCTCGGGCGTGAGTTCGATAACGCGTTTATAGCTTGCGATCGCTTCATCGCCGCGACCCTGCGCAATGAGAGCATTCGCAAGCTCCCGATGGGCCTTCGGAATGTTTGGCCATCTCGAGATAACGTCGCGCAGTTCTTTCTCCGCTTTTTGATACTCGTTCTGGCGCACGAGGATAGTGCCGAACAACACGCGCATCTTGTCGTCCTGCGGATGCTCATCGAGCGTCTTTCGACAGAGAATAGCGGCCGCCTCAAGCTCGCCGCCGCGAAGGAGTCCTAGCGCCTGTTCGAATGCTGCTCGTTGTGATGGAGTGTCGTTGATTGTCAATACCTGGCGAAACTGCGGGCCGAGTCGCTAAAACAGTCTAGCCTCGATTTTTGTCCGGGCGAATACCGGATTCGCGAATCGCCGCTGGAATGCTCGCCGGGTCTGCCATCGTGGCCAGCGTGATGCCCGCAATTCCCGGGATGGCGGCGATCTCCCGCAGCAGCTCCGCCGCGATGACGATGCCTTCACTTGCAGGGTCGGTGGCCTCTTCCAGGCGCTTTACGACGGAAGCCGAAATGATCGAATCGGGCCGCTCCTCGCGCAGCTGTCGTGCTTCCTCGGCTGAGCCGAAAACTGCAATGCTGCCGAGAAACTGAAGCCGCCACGTAAGCTTTGCGGCTACGATCCGCGCCATGTAGGCATGCAAGACGCCGGGGTCCATACAAACCTGGAGCTGGATGAACTGTGCGCCCGCATCGGCTTTGGACGTCAGCTTTTCCGGCTCCCAGCTGCTTGCCGGGTCAAAAACTGTCGCGACCGCGCCCAGGTACAGTTTCGGCGCACCGTTCGGCGCGGCTAGCGCAAAAACTGTCTCATCGCGTATCGATGCCGCCGTGGCCAGAAGGTCAATGGCACCCACATCGAATACGCCCGTCGAGCGAGGTGTGTGTTGTTCCGAGAAGCTGGTACCGCGCAGCAATAACAAATTGTTGGCGCCGAGCGCTCGGGCTCCGAGTATGTCACTTTGGAGTGCGACGCGATTCCGATCGCGACAGTTCATATGTACGATGGGTTGCAGGCCGTTTTGCAGCAACAGGGCGGCGACAGCGACGTTCGATACGTGTGGGCGCGCAAACCGGTGATCCGGAATCTGGATCGCGTCCGTTGCCTCGGCAAGGATTTTGGCTTGTTGAACGATGTTCGCTGATGACTGCCGGGGGCTTAGCGCCAGTTCGGCAGTGAGCGTGATGTCTTCGGAACGAAGGGCGTTTCTGAGCGTATTCAAGACGAGCTTATGCCGACTGCACGGCCAGGGGACCCGGCG
>JBFHXQ010000145.1:0-7634 GCA_041598895.1 Woeseiaceae bacterium
AGGGGATGGGGACATTCCGGTAATCTCCCAATGCCGGCGTGCCGACAGTCGCCTTTGGTTCTGATCGCAGCCCCGGAATGTCCCCTGGCCGCGCAACGTTACCTGACCGCTGGGCGCAATCGCTGACTACCGGGGACATTCCGGTAATCTCCGAATACCGGCGTGCCGACAGTCGCCTTTGGTTCTGATCGCAGCCCCGGAATGTCCCCCTACGCGGGGAAGAAGTCTATCGGCTTGGTCGTCGTAATCGACTCGACGTCCCTGGCCTCGAATCGGAACAGCTTGACGCGCTGCACGAGCTTCCTTTCGAGATCCGAGTCGCCGAGTTCACTCGAGACGATCTCGCACAACGTCACCTGGCCGTTCGGCGCAATCGTCAGACGCAGCACAAGCTTGCCCTCGAGCGAGGGATCCCTGCGTAGCGCCCGATTGTACAGCGCGAAGATGGCGCCTTTGTTCTTGTCGAATACGAGTTCGATCTCCTCACGTGATCGAGAAGCCTTACCGCTCGAACCCGTGCGGCGAGCCCCGCCCGCAGACTGACCGATGCCGGCAACCGGGCTCGCTACCTTCGTCGTCGACCGACCTGCGATGCCGCTGCCGCCCGTGTTACGACTCATGGCCGCCGTATTGATGCCGCCCGACGCTGCCCCGACTTTCGACGTAATCATCGAACGCTCGTTACGCGCTGCCTCACCGACGGCGCCCGTCAACGGTCGCTCGTCGGCGACCTTGTCGAGCAGATCCTTTTCGACAAGATCGGCCAGATCCTCTGCGAACGGCAGCAGCGCAGCCTGCGCTTTCTCGCGGGCGATTTCCGTTCGGTCCACAGGCTCGGGTACGGGTTCAGGCTCGGGCTGTTTTTCGACGACCTTTTGCGGCTCCGGTTCCTTGATCGGGTCCGGCTCGGGCTCCGGTTCCGGCTCGCGCGGCTTCGGCGGGGGCGGGGGCGGCTTTTGCTCGAGCAGCAGCTTCGCGATGCGCGGCGGTATCTCCTCTACGTCGAACGGGTCCGGCTCCGGCGTCGGAATGAACGGCCAGAGCAAGCCAAGCGCAAGCGTGACCAGAAATACGATACCGAGCAGGCGGCGAAATTTTCGCTCCTGCCGCGCGCCGGTGCTCCACGGCAGCTCGTATTCTCTGTAAAACGGTAAGTCCAAGTCCGCGACTCCTGAACCGCTAACCTGCCCGCCTACCTGGCGGCCTGCAGCTGATCAATCTGATCGGCGCTTTTTTGCAGCACCGCAAGCGATATCTGACCGTAGTTGGCTGCCGTACAGGTCGCCATCACCTTCTTGAGCAGCTTGTAGGGGATATCCTTGTCGCCCATGATCGTCACTTCCCGATTGGCGACATCGTCTCTGGCTTCCCTGCGCAACACGCGGTCGTTTTGCGCCACCAGGGCATCACGCAGCGCGGGGATTTCGATGCCGCTGGTTTGCATTGCCTGGTCGACACCGAGTATCGGTTTGCCCTGCACGATGATGTCCTGGTCGCTGATAAGAATCGTCACGGTCTCCTTCGCTTTTTCTTCGGCGATCGATTCCGGCAGCTGGATGTCCTTGGCGTTCGGCAACACCTCGACATCCGAGGAGTTGACGAGCAGGAAAAACACCAGGATCGTAAAGATGTCCATCAGGGACACAAGGTTCAACCCCGCACCCTGTTTGTTGCGCCGATGGTGTTTCTCCATCCGCTTTGCGCGCTGCGACTTCAGCATGACTTACGCGCCTCCCGTCGCGATCGGTGCATCACCGATCGAGATCTCGGGGAACAGCTCGGAGCGTACGATGTCATCGTCATCGGCGGTGACCGCGACGCGCACGCGATCCATAACCTGCACGAGCGTGTCGTACGGAATGTCCGCCTCTAGCAGAATCGCTGCGTCGGTCTTTTGCGGATAACGCGCCTTGATGTCCGCAAGTTTCGCGCTAAGTGCCTCGAAATCGTAGCCGTCGGCGTCGTTCGGATACAGAGCCAGCATGCCCTGGTTGCGATCGCCAATCTCGATCTGGTCCTCGCGTACCGTTATCTCGAGCTGGAACGTCTGGTCCTGCGGGTCCACGGGCTGGGTCGAGGAGCCTGGGAGATTCAGCTCGAGAACCGCCAGACGCGAAAACACCGCCGTGATCAGCAGAAACGGAACCAGAATGACCATGAGGTTCATGAAAGCCGTAATGTTGAGTTCGGCCGTGTGGCTGTTGCGACGACGGCCTCCCTTGCGGCTGCGGATCATGCTCAGGCTCCGACGGCTTTGAGCTGGCGTTCCGTGACGGCATTCAAGAACTTCACGCTGGCCATTTCGAGACTGTCAACGAGCTGATTCGTCTTGGTCTGCAGCAGCGCATGAATCAAGAGCAGCGGAATCGCTGCCATAAGCCCGAATGCCGTTGTGTTCATCGCAACCGAAATACTTGCGGACAGCATGTCGGCCTTCTCGGCGGGATTCGCATTCGAGACTGCGGTAAACGCGCGGATGAGGCCGATGATCGTGCCAAGCAGGCCGAGTAGCGTCGCTATGTTCGCCAGCGTCGCCAGATAGTGTGTCCGCTTTTCGAGGCGCGGCAACACTTCCATCAGGCTCTCCTCCATCGCCTTCTCGACGTCGTCCCGGCGCCGCGCCGACTTCACACGGTACAGGCCGTAAGTCAGGATCGATCCGATCGCTGCCTTCGACTTCGCCGTTACCGCGGCGGCTTCCTGAAAGTTGCCGGCCTTCAGCGACGGCACTATCTTCTTCCACAACGCGCGGTTGCTGGCACCCGACAACGTCAGAAACATCCAGCGCTCGATCGCGATCGCCACGCCGAAGGCGAAAACGAACAGGATCGGGTACATGAACGGCCCGCCTTCCTGAAAAAATCGCACTATCGTGCCCATGGTCTTGCTCCTCTCGTATACAAATCGCCGGCTGGCCGGCGGCAAATGATCAGGGATCCTCTTCGCTATAAAGATCGTCGTAGTAATTCACACGACGAATGAATTCTTCCCGGTCGACCGGCGCCAGAACTTCGTTGAGCAGCGTGTTGACCGGACGGCCCAGCAGGTCCCCGGGATCGGATTTTTGCCACGGCACGATGTACAGGACTTTCGGCAACTCCTGGTTGCCCGTGATTTCGGTACGGCCCAGTTCGAGCTCGTCCATGACCCCGGGAGACAACGGCTGGCGAATGGTCGCCGCGATCGTGGCGTCGGCGACCGGCGGTGTTTCCTCTTTCGGCGCCGGGTCGTCGCGGGAATCGCTCCCGATCGCCGTTTCGGACGTCGTGACCGAAGGCCCGATCGACTCGGTGTCGCCGGGCGTCTGGGCGAAAGTGGCAAACGTTGCCAACAACATGGCCAGCATGATTCCGGAGCCGAACAGGCGTTTGCCGCTGATATTCATGTCCATCATTCCGCCACGTTTGCCGTGCGCTGGTTCGCCGCTACGCGGCGCCTCAGATCTGCAATCCATTTTTCGACCTGCCTGTCGCCCTCGACGAGGGCCTGGTACGCCTCGAAATGCTGCAGCGCGACATCGAGGCGCTGCAGATACAGTTCATTGAGGATGCCCAGGTTGTAGTGTGCCAAGGCGTACTCCGGACTCGCTGTGACGGCCTTCAAATAAGCGGCCTCCGCTTCGAGGAATTTGCCGTTTCTGCGAAGCAGGATGCCCATCTGGTTCAGGGCCGGAGCGTAGTCCGGGTAACGCTTCAGCACCTCGACGAGCGCGTCGTCGGCGGCCGTCAGGTCGCCGTTTTCCGCATAGATGATGGCCAGGTTGACGAAGGTTGCCGGGAATTCGGGGTATTCCAGCGCAAACGCCTCGAAGCGGAACTCCGCCTCGGTGATATTTCCCGCGGCCATCGCCGCGACAGCGCGTTCGTACAGCGTTTGCGCTTTGGCAGGGACGTCGACTGCCCCGGCTACCTCGGTCGCGGGAGCGGACGGTGCACTGCTTACCGCATCGGACGTAGCGCAGCCCGCCAGCGCAAGCGGCGCGACCGCGACCAGCAAGCGTAGCGCCTCAATATGGCGACGTAAGCACATCTTCACTGCGCTCCAGTTTCGCGTACCGCGCCGGCATCAGGCCGGCGAGGCGCTCGAAACTCTGCCGCACCCACTCATCGTAGACCCCGTCCACGGTCCGGTCGGCGTTTACCTTGTACAGGTCGATTGCTTTTTCGTCGAACGGATATGCCTGCTCTTCCAGCAGCAGCTCGTATTGTTCCAGCGCCTCTGCATCGAGGTCGCCGGGACGTTCCGAGGCCAGAAGATCCGCGCCGAAGCGCTCATACACTTCGCCCAGCCGGTATGTGGCCGCCGTCGTGACCTCGGCAACGCCGAAGTCGGCTGCCGACGTGTACACAGCAATTACTTCCTCCATCAGCGCACGCTTCTGCTTCATGCTTTGCGGGAGCGGCTGCGTGAGCGAAACCAACTGGAATGCCTCTCTCACCGGGTCTGCAAGCGCGAGCGTCGCCTTTGCGGCGAGGTAGCGCGTGCGATCTGTGCGCTCCGGACCGGCGCCTGCATCGGCCGCAACGATTTCCCGAAGCCGCCGGTCGCGCAGGGTCGCATCGCCCCGGTGCTCTGCGATCTCGAGCAGTCGCGCTCGAGCTTCGATCGACTCCGACACCGGGCTCGGGTAGCGCAGAACGACGTTTTCCAAAGCGCGCTGCTCGCTGCCCACGTTGCCGCTTTGCCGGTAGAGCTCCGCCGCTTTCCAAAGCGCGTCACGGCGCACGCCGGACTCGCTCGAGCCATCGTCGGCGATGCGTTCGAATTCCGCGGCGGCATCGTCACCACGATCGGAATTCAGGTAGGCCACCGCGAGCTTCCGGGTGACGTCGCCCGCGAACTCGCTGTCGGGATAATCGCGGCGGAAGTTTTCGAGCACGCCGGCGGCTCGGTCCCAGGCCTCAAGATTGATCAGCGCGGCCGCGGCGTCGTACTCGGCCGTCGCTCTGAATTCGGAATCCGGGATAACCTGCCCCAGACGCAGGAAATGATTGACCGCAATTTCGAGATCGCCCGTGTCTCTTGCCTTTTCGCCTTGCCTGTAGATCGAGGAGGCGATGCGGTCACGTATGCCACCGGCAGCCGTCACATCCGCAGCCGGCGTATATGCCTGTAATTCGTAGTAGCTCTGTTCCGCAAGGTCGAAATCACCCAGGTCGAACTGCGCATGCGCAACGACGGTCCATGCCGTTCGCGCGAGCGAGGTCTCGACCGGCGGCTGCTTGTGAATCACCGCCTGGGCCACCGTAATCGCGAGATCGAAACGGCCGTCCGCGAACAGACTTTCCGCGACAGTCGTCAGGATGGCGCCGGACTGGGGGTGCTCCGGATACGCGTCGGCAAAGCGCAGACCGCTGTCGAGGTAGCGCCGGTGCCACGCGCTGCGGTCTTCGCCCGACAGCCGCGTTTCCTGCTCGCGATACGCCAGCAGGGCTGCGTAGCCGGCCTCGGCCGAGCGTTCGTGCGGCGGATAGGCGTACGCGGTGCGCTCATATTCGTCGGTGGCGTTAGCAAAGTCGCCGCTCTCGTACAGGATTTCTGCGAGTAGAAAATTCGTGCTCGCCGTGTCCGGCTCATCCGGAAAGAATGCCAGGTACTTTCGATACCAGCGGGCCGCCTCCTGATAGTCGTCGACTTTGCCGTCGCGCTGAGCCTCTGCGTGGTAATAGCGTGCAAGATCGGTCAGGTTCGCCTTGAGATGCGCTACTACCCCCTCGTTGTCCGCGCGCGGGTTACGCTGCCAGAAGCCGCCGTCCATTCCATAGCGATCGACGAAGGCTTTCTTGGCATCCAGTACCAGACTCGGAAATCCGCCACGCTTGTAGGCCTCGATAACCTCGACCTGAAGCAGCGGCGCCTGCGGATGTAACGGGTCCTGCGCGACGAACGCGCCATAGGTGTCCGCGGCATCGACGAAGCGTTCTTTCTCCAGGTACAGATCCCCGAGATTCAGGTAGATCACGTGCGTGTATTCGGGCTTTTCCCGCGTCGCGAGGTAGGCATCGATGCTGTCCGCGCCGTCCATGTACGAGAAGCTGATGCTCAGAACTCGGAACGTGTCCTCCACCAGTTCCTGATTCGCGCGGCTAAGGTGCTCGAGACGATTGGTTCCGTCGGGCATGTCGATGCCGCCGATCTTGCGATCCAGCAGCTCGAAGAACGGATCCAGGCTTTCGTCGTGCAGCGCCAGCTTGAACTGTGACCAGCCGAGCTTGTACAGCGACTGCTCGTAGAAGCGCGAGCTCGTTCCCTGCTCCACGACCCTGTGATACGCCACTTCGGCATCGGCATAGCGCTTGCGCAAAAACAGCATCTCGCCGCGCCGAAACTGCACCTCACCGATCAGCGGCGTGTCGGGGTAACGGTCCACGATTTCGTCGAGAACCTCGAGCGCCGCGTCGGTTCGCCCGCCGATCTCGTAGGCCCGCGCAAGCTGGTAGAGCACGGTGTCGTTGCGCCGGTAATCGGGATACGCCTCCAGCAGCTGCCGATACAGCGTTACCGCATTCGTATAAGCGCCGTCGCCCAGTGCGGTCACGTTCTCACCCAGCTGCTCGATTTCGGTGGCTTCGAGTTCCAGATCGCCGAGCCGGCGCATCGCCTCGGCGCGCAGCTCCGGGTCGTCCGATACGAGGTCCAGGAACGCACGATAGTTGTCGCGCGCCAAATCGGCACTGTTACGGATGCGCTTGCCGGGCCGAATGGCTACGGAGCGCTGTTCGAGGCTCTTGATCGTCGGCTCATTCTCGTCGCGCGCGTGCGTGCTCGTCGCCGCCGCGCACAGCTGAACGGCGATGAGCAGCGCGCATACCGCACGCCCGCTCACGGCGACGCATCTCCTACCGTCGTCGCCGCGACGTCATAGATGGACGCCAGTGCGAATCGCGCCTGCACCGTGTAGGTGTCCAGACGCTGCTGCTGGGCGCGCAGCTCGCCGACGGCAATGGCCTGGAGGAACGCCCGCTGTTCATACAGTGCAGCGCGGACGCTCTGCTTTAGCGCGTCGATTCGCGGCGCGAGGTCGCCGACTCGCGCGTCCAGCTCGCCAAAGCGCCCGGGTTCCTTTTGCATACTGTCGTCAATCTTGCGTCGCGACCGCTGCGTTTCGACCAGCGCCTCGCCAGCCTGACTCAGATCCCGGCGGACGCGCCACAGACGCTCCTTGAACTCCCGCTCGAGCCGCCATTGCAGAACGCCCTTCATGAGCCGCAGCTTGTCGCGCACATCGGCGGCCTCCGGTATGTCGGCAGCGAGCGCCGGCGTACCTTCCAGCACGGCGATTTCGCCCCACTGATCGAATTCGTGCTCGGTGGCCAGCGCCAGCCAGTCGCTACTCGCCGCGATGTTCTTCAGCACCGAATCCAATTCCAGCTTGCGATCGATGAGTGATTCGAGATCAGCGCGGCCGAGCGCCTCTGTCACCACCGGCAAACGCCGCGCGTAGGCCACCTGGCGCGTGTCGAGCATGTTCCGATATACGGAAATTCGCCCTTCCCATTCTTCGAGGTTGCGGTGCAGGTAATTCAGGTCACGATAGTTTTTGAGGCCTTCCTGAAACTGATGTTGCGCGAGAACGTGATAGAGATAGCGGGATTCCGGCGCATCGGGCAGCTTCTCGAGGCGCCAGTACCAGC
>JBFHXQ010000146.1:0-7573 GCA_041598895.1 Woeseiaceae bacterium
AACCAGCCCGCCGTTTCGGGTCCGATGACGCCGCACAGCACCGGCTCGACGTTGTGCTCATTGTACAGGCCCTTGCCGAGCTCGCGTCCGCCGCCGTGATACCACCAGGCAATGAAATCCATTGGCTCCATGCCGAACGGCACCGCGGAAATCAGCGTCGACGCCGGTATGCGTCCCTGATCGTAACCCACCCAGGTAATGCCGGCCTGTATCTTGCGGTCGCGGACTGCTTCCGTAATGCCGAAGACCGGCACGAGCTCACCCGGTTCGAAAATCTCGAACACGATGGCGCCGCCCGTCGCCGCATGCAGGATCTCGGCCACGTAAACGACCGTCTCGCCGTTGACGGGGTAATGCGTGCCGAATGCGGACGGCACGCGCCAGCGAATCCTCTCTTTGGCACCGACAGCGGACTCGGGGCCCGTATCCAAAACAATCGGTTTGCCCGGCGGCCGAATCGCGAGCGTCGCGACAGCGCCGACGATCAACGCGGTCAAAACTGCTGCGATCAGCGCCCCGAACGAAATTCTGCCGTGGTCCCCCATCGCTTTCCCCCTTCTCGGGAGGCAGGTCGCGTAAGTCGGCCAGCCTGCCTGTTCTTATTAATCAGACGAATTATACGACCAAGGCAGATCGTATAAGGGGACATTCCTCATTTTCAGAAAAGGTGTCAGGTTTATTTACCCGGAAAAGGTGTCAGGTTTATTTACCGAAAGTAAATAAACCTGACACCTTTTCCGGACACCTATTTCACGACATCTCGCCTGGCACGTGCATTCAGGCAGGATTCAGTTGCCGTTAACGCGCTGTTCACGGCCGTCCCCGTAATCTGGCAGCACCTTCACAACAGTTGGAGCAGGTTATGAAGAAGCACGTCATCAGGATTGCCACGATTGTTGGGTTGGTAGCCGCGTTCGCGGCGCCGGCCCACGCACACGACGCTGATCGCGAGGTCATCGTGCGCCTTGGCCCGGCCTACGTGCATTATGACGAGTACGGCCGCTATGAACGGCATCGTCGCCATGATCGCGACCGCCGTCACTGGCGAAAGTACAAGAAGCGGCATCGCAAGATTCACCACCGCGCAGCGCATGCTCACGCAAAGTGGCATCGCTATAACGACCACCGCTGGGACCGCTACTACGATTACGATCACTGGCGCCTGCATTACGAGCTGGGGCTCCGGCACCGGGACTATCACCGGAACGGTCGCCGCCACTGAAAACGCAACAAACGGGGTCGAACCGCAGTTTTACGGAATTGCGGTTCGACCCTATTCTTAGATGTTTGCCTTCACCCAGCGGACGATGTCGGCTGCACTCATCGCGCCCGCCTGACGGGCCACCTCCTTCCCGTCCCTGAACAACCCAAGCGTCGGGATGCTGCGGATGTTGTAGCGCGCTGCAGTCTGCTGGGCCGAGTCGGTGTTCAGCTTCGCCAGCCGCACCTTTGGCTCGAGTTCGGCGGCCACCTGTTCGAACGCCGGCGCCATCATTTTGCACGGGCCGCACCAGGGCGCCCAGAAGTCCACGACCACGGGAACGTCGCTGCGCTCGATGTGCCGGCGAAAATTTGCATCGCTGAGTTCAAACGGCTTGCCGGCAAACAGCGATTCATGACACTTGCCGCAGTTCGGGCTGTCACTCAAGCGCGCCGCGGGAATCCGGTTTACGGCCCCGCAGTCAGAGCAGACGACGTGCTTCGCGTCATTGGTCATCGGGGTCGTTCCTTAACATTGGACTGCTGCACGACGTGGTAGTGATTGTGCGCGTTTCAAGACGCAGGATTCCTACTGGCTGATGCAGCAGGGAAACATCCTGCTCACCCGGTTCGGGTAAGCAGGATGACCCGACTCTTTGATGCTGTATATCCATACAGCGCATGCTATAGTGCCGCGAAACTTCTCGACGGTCGCACATGGCCCTCAACGCCTTCCATCCGGCCGTAAGCGGCTGGTTCAATGAGCATTTTGCCGAACCGACGGCGGTTCAGTCCGAATCCTGGCCGGCCATCGCGCGGGGTGAGCACACGCTGCTCGCCGCGCCCACCGGCTCGGGCAAGACCCTGGCCGCGTTTCTCGCCAGCATCGACGCACTTATTAAAGAGGGGCTCGAGCGCGGGCTGCCGGATGAAACACGGGTCCTGTATATCTCGCCGCTGAAGGCGCTGTCGAACGACATCCAGAAAAACCTGCAGGTGCCGCTGGTCGGTATCCGCGACAGGCTATTCGAGCAGGGCCTGCCCGACGTCGACGTCCGTGCCTGGGTGCGCACCGGCGACACGCCGCAATCGGAGCGGCGCCGCGCGGCGAAGGAGCCACCGCATATTCTCGTAACCACGCCCGAATCGGCGTACATCCTGCTGACCAGCGACTCGGGCCGCAACATGCTGCGCACGGTGCGCACCGTCATCGTCGATGAGATTCACGCGCTTGCCGGCAACAAGCGCGGCGCGCACCTCAGCCTGTCGCTGGAACGCCTGGATGCGTTGACCGCAGAGCCCCTGACCCGCGTCGGCTGTTCGGCCACGCAAAAGCCGATCGAGGACATGGCGAGGTTTTTGCTCGGCGCCCGCGACGAACGCTGCAACATCATCGACACCGGCCACGTGCGCAAACGCGATCTGTCTCTGGAAGTGCCCGGCTCGCCGCTCGAGGCGATCATGGCGAACGAGGTCTGGGAGGAGGTCTATGACCGGCTGACCGAGCTCGTAAACGCACACAAGACCACGCTGGTGTTCGTGAACACGCGCCGGCTCGCGGAACGCGCCGCGAAAAATCTCGGCGAGCGCATCGGCGACGAACACGTCACTTCGCATCACGGCTCGCTCGCGAAGGAGCATCGCCTGAACGCCGAGCAGCGTCTCAAGGCCGGCAAGCTGAAGTGCCTCATCGCCACCGCGTCCCTCGAGCTCGGAATCGACATCGGCGACGTCGACCTCGTCTGCCAGCTCGGCACGCCGCGATCGATCGCCGCGTTCCTGCAGCGCGTCGGCCGTTCGGGCCATTCCGTCGGCAAGACGCCGAAAGGCCGGCTGTTCCCGCTGTCGCGAGACGACCTGGTCGAGTGCACCGCGCTACTGCACGCGGCGGAAAACGGCGAGCTCGACCGCATCTGCATACCGCCTCAGCCGCTCGACGTTTTGTCGCAGCAGATCGTCGCGGAGGTCGCCGGCCAGGACGAGTGGGACGAGGCAGCGCTTTACGAATGCTTCAAACGCGCGTGGCCTTATAGGGACCTCGCAACGGACACATTTTCCGAGGTCGTGCGCATGCTGGCGCAGGGTTTCTCGACCCGCCGCGGCCGGCGCGGCGCCTATCTGCATCACGACGCGGTCAACGGTCGCCTGCGCGCGCGACGCGGCGCGAAGCTCACGGCCGTTACGAACGGCGGCGCCATTCCCGATCAGTTCGACTATGACGTCATTCTGTCCCCGGAAGGCTTGAAGATCGGGACGCTGAACGAGGACTTTTCCTTCGAGTCCCTGCCCGGCGACATCTTTCAGCTGGGCAACACATCGTATCGCATTCTCAAGATCGAGCAGGGCAAAGTGTACGTCGAGGATGCGAGAGGCGAGCCGCCGAACCTGCCGTTCTGGATCGGCGAAGCGCCCGGGCGCAGCGACGAGCTGTCTAGCGCCGTATCGCGCCTGCGGAGCGAGCTCGATCGCGAACTCGACACCGGTATGGAAGCCGCGGTCAAGTTCGTCACCGGCACGTATGGCATTCCCGCGGCGGCCGCCGAGCAGCTCGTGCACTACCTCGCCGCGGCCAGGGCGGCGCTCGGCCTCATTCCGACGCAGCAGCGAGTTGTGTTCGAGCGCTTTTTCGACGAAACCGGCGACATGCACCTCGTGATCCACTCGTCGTACGGCTCGCGTGTAAACCGTGCGTGGGGTCTGTCGCTACGCAAGCGCTTCTGCCGCAAGTTCAACTTCGAGCTGCAGGCGGCCGCGCTCGAGGACAGCATCATCCTGTCGCTGTCGACGACGCACAGCTTTCCGATCGAGGAGCCGGCGAAGTACCTGCACTCGGAAACGGTGCGCGACGTGCTCGTGCAGGCGCTGCTCGCCGCGCCGATGTTTCCCACGCACTGGCGCTGGGTCGCCTCGATCGCGCTCGCGATCCGCCGCAACATCAAGGGCAAGCGCGCGCCCGCGTATTTCCAGCGCAACGATGCCGAGGACCTCATGGCCGTCGTGTTTCCCGATCAGCTCGCCTGCGCCGAAAACATCACCGGCAAACGCGAGGTACCCGATCACCCGCTGGTCACCCAGGCCGTGGACGACTGCCTGCACGACGTCATGGACATCGACGGCTTTATCAGTCTCCTGAAAAAGCTCGAAGCGGGTAACGTCGAGATCGTCGGCAAGGACCTGAACGGGCCGTCGCCGCTCGCACAGGAGATCCTGGGCGCGCGCCCGTACGCGTTTCTCGACGACACCCCTGCGGAGGAGCGCCGTGCGCTCGCCGTCCAGTCGCGGCGCTACATGGACCCGACCGAGGCCGCCGATCTCGGGCGCCTCGATGCGGCCGCGATTCAGCGCGTGCGTGACGAAGCCTGGCCGGAGCCGCGCACTGCCGACGAGCTGCATGATGCGCTCGTCGTGCTCGGTTTCGTCACCGAGGCAGAAGGCGCGCGCGGCAATGCCGGCGCGGGCAGCGCCGAACTCGGCTTCGACTGGCAGCACCTGTTCGAGCAGCTGAAGAAAGACAGCCGCGCAACCGTGCTCGATACGGGGACTGCCAGGCTGTGGGTTGCCGCCGAACGACTGCACGAGTTCGAGCAGGTCTTCGACGTCGCCGATATCGAACCGGCGATAAGCGCAGTTCCGACGCACGCCGAACCGATTGCCACCAAAGAAGTCGCGATTCGCGAGCTCGTTCGCTCGCGCCTGGAAGGCCTGGGCCCGGTTACCGCAGCGATGCTCGGCGAGCCGCTGAATATCGATGCGTCGGATATCGACCTCGCGCTGCTCGCACTCGAGCAGGAAGGCTTCGTCATGCGCGGCCGCTTTACGGACGCAGCACGAGACCCGGCAACGCCCGAAGAGTGGTGCGAGCGACGGTTACTTGCACGCATCCATCGCTACACGATCAAGCGACTGCGCTCCGAAATCGAACCGGTTGCGCCCGCCGACTACATGCGTTTCCTGTTCCACTGGCAGGGACTCACCGACCGCGCGCAAGGACCCGATGCGCTGTCCGCCATCGTCGATCAGCTGGAGGGTTACTCGACCGCCGCCGGCAGCTGGGAGTCCGACATTCTGACCGCAAGGCTCGATCTCTACACGCAGGACATGCTCGACATGCTGTGCGCCACCGGCAAGTGCGTATGGCTGCGCCTTGGCGTTCGCGCGCCGAACGGCGAGAAGCGCACCTCGCCGGTCCGCAACGCGCCGATCACGCTGGTCGACCGCCTGGCCCTGCCGTACTGGCGGGAGGTCGCGCCGCTGCCGCCCGTCGCGGAAAAAAACCTGACGTCGGGAGCGGGCAAAGTCCTCGACGTCCTCGAAAACAACGGCGCGTCGTTTTTCGTCGACCTGGTGAAGCTGACGGGACTGTTGCGCACCCAGGTCGAGGACGCGTTGGGCGAGCTCGTCAACTGGGGACTCGTGACGTCGGACAGCTATGCAGGCCTGCGCGCGCTCATTACGCCGTCGAGCAAGCGACCGGGTTTCGCCCGCCGGCGCGGGCGACGTCCGGCCGTATCCGGATTCGACCGCGCCGGCCGCTGGTCGCTGCTCGAACGCGGCGGCGACGCAGACCACGGCGAAGCCGTCGAGCATATTGCGTGGGTCCTGCTGCGCCGCTACGGCATCGTGTTCCGCAAGGTCCTCGAACGCGAGTCGAACCTGCCGCCGTGGCGCGAGCTGCTGCGCGTTTACTGGCGCATGGAGGCGCGCGGCGAAATCCGCGGCGGGCGCTTCGTGCAGAGCTTTGCCGGGGAACAGTTCGCGCTGCCCGACGCCGTGGCGGAACTCCGCAGCATCCGCAACCGCCGCACCGGGGATAACCGGGTGGCAATTTCAGCGACCGACCCGCTCAACCTGCTCGGGATCGTCCTGCCCGGCAACAAGATCGCCGCGTCGCTGACGAGCCGCATCGTGTTCCGCGATGGGGTGCCGATCGCCGTGCAGTCCGGCGACGGCATCGAGGCGCTTGGTGATGGCGAGGTCGATATCGAGTCGCGCACGCTGCTGCTCCGAAAGCGCAAGCCATCGAGCATACTGCGGACGCCCGGCCGACGTTCCTGATACGGCACCTTGACACGTTTCCTAAGAATAACTGCGCTGATTCTCGCCGGCGAGATGATCTATGGCCTGCCGTTTCATACCCAGCGCTTCTTTCGGCCCACGATGCTCGAAGCGTTCAATATTACGAACACGCAGCTCGGCGACATGTTTGCCGCGTACGGGCTCACTGCGATGTTCTCGTATTTCTTCGGCGGGCCGTTCGCGGACCGGTACCCGGCCCGCGCACTGATCGCGGTATCCCTGGTGCTGACCGCCTGCGGCGGCCTGTACATGGCGACGTTCCCGGGCGTCTGGCAGATGACTGCTCTGTACGGCGTCTGGGGCATCACGACGTCGTTCCTGTTCTGGGCGGCGTTGATCAAGGCGACGCGCGACTGGGGCGGCGCGTCGTCGCAGGGCGTCGCGTTCGGCATTCTCGACGGCGGCAGAGGGCTTGCCGCGGCCGTATTCGCCGCGCTTGCCGTCGGCATACTTGCCGCGTACATCCCCACGGAAACCGCGCTCGTCACGGATGTCGCACGCCGCGCCGGTCTCCGCAACATCATGCTCTACTATGCGCTGATCGCGTTCGTCTGCGCCGTCATCGTGTGGTTCCTGGTGCCGCACGACAGGGCCACGGTCAGCGCACAGCGCAATCCGTTCGCCGGCATATCCGAAGTCATTCGCCGACCGCTGATTTGGGCACAGGCGGCCATCATCATCTGCGCCTACTGCGGCTACAAGGGGCTGGATAACTATTCGCTGTACGCCGTGCAGGTGCTGGGCATGAACGAGATCGACGCCGCAAAGCTCTCGACCTACGGCGCCTACGTCCGCCCGGTCGCGTGCGTCATCGCCGGCCTGATTGCCGATCGCTTCGATTCCGCGCGTTCGATACTCGGGCTGTTTGTCATGCTGGTCGCCGCCTACGGGATTCTGGCCACCGTGACGGCCGACACGGCGTCGCTGACAATTATCTATATAAATCTTTTCGTGACGTTTTTTGCGGTATTCGCACTGCGCGGAATCTACTACGCGCTGCTCGAGGAGACGCGCACACCCAAACACCTGACGGGTGCCTCCGTTGCCGTGATCGCGTTTGTCGGCTACACGCCGGAGGTCTTCTTCGGGCCCGTCACCGGCCGTATTCTCGATGCGAACCCGGGCGTTCCGGGGCACCTGAACTATTTCACGTTCCTGGCAGCTGTCGCTGTCGCCGGCGTCCTCGTCACGCTGCTGCTGATCCGCCTTAACCGGGGTCAAATTAAAATGGGGTCGACAAATGGGGTCAGAGTAAAGGGTCAGAGTGCGGCCGCTGCCTCAGAAGATCCGGGGTCAG
>JBFHXQ010000147.1:0-7463 GCA_041598895.1 Woeseiaceae bacterium
CTCGTGAAGCTCGCTGATGAAAATGTGATCGGCAAGCTGCAGCTTCTCGACGTAATACCGCTTCACTTCGCCCAGCACGCGCACGCCCAGGCCCGGCCCGGGGAACGGGTGCCGGTACACCATGCTTTTCGGCAGGCCAAGCTCGACGCCGATCTTGCGCACTTCATCCTTGAACAATTCCCTGAGTGGCTCGACGAGCGACATGCGCATGCGCTCCGGCAGTCCGCCGACGTTGTGGTGCGACTTGATGACGTGCGCCTTGCCGGTCTTCGCGCCGGCCGACTCGATCACGTCCGGATAGATCGTGCCCTGCGCCAGCCATCCGATACCTTCGAGCTTGTGCGCCTCCTCGTCGAACACATCGATAAACAGCCCGCCGATGATCTTGCGTTTCGCCTCGGGGTCTGAAATCCCTTCGAGCGCGGCGAAAAAGCGCTCCGCGGCATTCACGCGGATTACGTTGATGTGCATGTGGTCAGCGAAGGTTTTCATGACCTCGTCGCCTTCGTGGTGACGAAGCAATCCGTGGTCGACGAACACGCAGGTGAGCTGGTCGCCGATTGCCTCGTGCAACAGTGCCGCGACAACCGACGAGTCGACGCCGCCGGACAGCCCGAGCAGCACCTGGCCATCACCGACCTGCTCGCACACGGCCGCAATGGCATCGTGGACGATATTGCCCGGCGTCCAGTCGCCCGGGCACCGGCAGATATCGCGAACGAAGCGCCGCATTATCGTCTCGCCCTGCAGCGTGTGCGTCACCTCCGGGTGGAACTGCACGCCGTATAAGCGGCGTACGCGATCCTCGATCGCCGCCAGCGGAGAATTGCGGCTGGTGGCGGTTACCGCAAAGCCCGGCGGCGCGACCTCGACACGATCACCGTGGCTCATCCAGACCTTGAGGTGCGGCTCGTTCTCGGCGCTGTCCGAGAGGTCCCCGAACAGATCCGAGTCGCCGGGCACGATTTCCGCGTAGCCGAACTCGCGCTCTGCGGACG
Source organism: Woeseiaceae bacterium (assembly GCA_041598895.1). Classification (GTDB taxonomy): domain Bacteria; phylum Pseudomonadota; class Gammaproteobacteria; order Steroidobacterales; family Woeseiaceae; genus UBA1847. The sequence goes on from JBFHXQ010000147.1 coordinate 999, forward strand.
CTTGGACTTTGCCGCCGAGCTGTGCTGCCATCGTCTGCATGCCGTAGCAGATGCCCAGCACCGGCACGCCGAGTTCGAACACCAGCGACGATACGCGGGGCGGATCGTCCAGGTTCACGGACTCCGGGCCACCGGAGAGAATAACGCCCGAAGGCGCAAATGCCCGGACATCGGCGTCCGGCATATCCCAGGGATGGATCTCGGAGTACACGCCACATTCGCGCACGCGCCGCGCGATCAGCTGCGTGTACTGGCTGCCGAAGTCGAGGATCAGTATCCGGTGTGCGTGAATATCGGGCTGTGCCGCGCCCGCGGCCGGTGCCGCCTGAGACATGCTGCGTTCAATCCCCGCGATTTGCGCGATAGTTCGGCGGTTCTTTCGTAATCGTAACGTCGTGCACGTGGCTTTCGGCCATGCCGGCACCGGTAATGCGTACAAACGTCGGTCTGGTGCGCATCTCCTCGATCGTGCCGCTGCCCGTGTAGCCCATCGCTGCACGCACGCCGCCGATGAGCTGGTGCACAATCGCTATGAGACTGCCCTTGTAGGCCACCCTGCCTTCGATGCCCTCGGGCACGAGCTTCTCGAGCTCCTCCGTCGCGTCCTGAAAGTAGCGATCCGAAGAACCGTGCCGCTGGCCCATCGCACCGATCGAGCCCATGCCACGGTAGGACTTGTAGGACCGTCCCTGATACAGCTCGACTTCGCCGGGCGACTCCTCGGTGCCCGCGAACAGCCCGCCGATCATGACGGCATGCGCGCCCGCAACCAGCGCTTTCGCAATGTCGCCGGAGTAACGGATGCCGCCATCCGCAATCAGCGGCACATCCGTCTTCTTCAGGGCCTCCGCCACTTCGCCGACGGCAGAGATCTGCGGTACGCCGACGCCGGCAACGACCCGGGTCGTGCAGATCGAACCCGGGCCGATGCCGACCTTGACGCCGTCCGCGCCGGCCTCGACGAGCGCCACTGCGGCATCGGCGGAGACCACGTTGCCGCCGACGACCTGCAGGTCCGGGTAGCCCGTCTTGATCGCGCGTACCCGCTCGAGCACGCCCTTTGAAAATCCGTGCGACGTGTCGACAACGATGACGTCGACGCCGGCCTCGACCAGCGCGTTTACTCGTTCATCGGTATCGTAACCGGTGCCGACTGCCGCACCGACACGCAGCGCTCCGCGCTCGTCCTTGCATGCCTGCGGGAACTCTTTCGCCTTCTGGAAATCCTTGGCCGTGATCATGCCCTTGAGCTGATAGTCGTCATCGACCACGAGCACCTTCTCGATGCGATGTTTGTGCAGTAGTGACAGGACTTCGTCCTTGTCCGCGCCCTCGCGCACCGTCACCAGGCGGTCCTGCGACGTCATGACGGTCGAGACAGGCGCATCGAGTTGGGTTTCGAAGCGCAGGTCACGTCCCGTCACGATGCCGACGGTCTGCCGGCCCTTGACAACGGGCACGCCGGAGATGCCCATCGCGCGGGTCAGATCGATCACATCGCGAATCGACATGTCGGGCGCCACGGTAATCGGATTGCGAACGATGCCGCTCTCGAATTTTTTGACGGCATGCACCTGACGAGCCTGCTCGTCGATTGACATGTTTTTGTGTATGACGCCGAGACCGCCCTCCTGGGCGATCGCGATCGCAAGCCGGGACTCCGTCACCGAGTCCATCGCCGCTGAGAGAATCGGGATGTTGAGCCGGATGCCGCGCGTTACCCGCGTCGAAAGGTCAACTTCCCGCGGCAACACCTCCGAGTAGCCCGGCTGTAGTAGTACGTCATCAAACGTCAGAGCTTCCTTCGCGATGCGCATGGGCTTGAATGTTCCTTGGCGGGGTTAAACGGATCATTTTACGCTCCTGAAATTTCCCGCGAAAGCTGGGTTTCGTTGGCTATACTGGCGAGCATGGAAGATTCGGGCCGGTCGAATGAAATGGCGTCCGCGATCACGGTCAGCCAGCTCAACCGGCGCGTAAAAAGCCTGCTCGAGCAAGGCATTGGCCGTCTCTGGGTCGAAGGTGAGCTGTCGAATATCGCGAGACCGGCGTCCGGTCACGTGTATTTTTCCCTGAAAGACGACCGCGCCCAGGTCCGCGCGGCGTGGTTCCGGCAGCGCCAGCGCGGCTCCGCCGCCAAATTCCGGGATGGCGACCAGGTGCTCGTGTTCGGTCGTGTGAGCCTGTACGAGCCCCGTGGCGATTATCAGCTGATCGTCGAGCAGATCGAGCCGGCCGGCGAAGGCGCGCTCAGGCAGGCGTTTGAGGCGCTGAAAAAAAAGCTCGCTGCCGAGGGCCTGTTCGATGAAGCGCGCAAGCGCACTCTGCCAGTCCTGCCCCGCCGCATCGGCATCATCACCTCCCCGACCGGTGCGGCAATCCGCGATCTCCTGACCGTGCTCCGCCGCCGGTTTCCGGCCATACCCGTCGTCATTTACCCGTCTGCCGTGCAGGGCGACGCGGCGGTCCCCGAGCTATTGTCCGCGCTAAAGACGGCGGTCAGGCGGGCCGAATGCGACGTGCTGATCATCGGCCGCGGCGGCGGTTCGCTCGAAGATCTGTGGGCATTCAATGATGAGCAGCTCGCGCGCGCGATCGCGGACTCGCGGATTCCGGTTGTGAGCGCGGTCGGCCACGAAGTCGACTTCACGATCGCCGACTTCGTCGCAGACCTGCGCGCGCCGACGCCGTCCGGCGCCGCCGAGCTGGTGGTCCCCGACGCCGCGGACTGGCGGCGCGCGCTTGCGAAGCTTGCCACGCGCATCGCGCGGCTCGGCCAGCGCACGCTTGAAGAGCGCGCCCAGATGCTCGACTGGCTCACGAAGCGGCTGCGTGCGCACAGCCCGGTTCGTACGCTCACGCGACAGAGCGACCGGCTGCGCGAGGTGCGTGGCCTGCTCGTTGCGGTCATGCGACAGTCCCTGTCGGAACGAATTTACGACCTGCAGCAGCTCGGAAGCGCTCTTCTTCGGGCGTCGCCGGCGCTCTCGATACAGCGCGGTCTGTCCCGGCTCTCGACCGCCGAGCAGCGCCTCGCCGTGGCCGCGAAGGGGCGCGTAAACGCGCTGACGCATCGAGTGCAGCTTGCGGCCGGCACGCTCGACGCGGTGAGTCCGCTCGCAACGCTTGCGCGCGGCTACGCGATCGTCGAAGACCTCACGACGGGCAACGTATTGCGCAGCGCCGAGGAAACCCGCCCCGGCAACGACATTCGCGCCCGCCTCGCCGTGGGTAGCCTCACGGCCAGGGTGACGTCCGTGAGTGACGATGATTAACCGGCCCCTGTTCGCGATCGTGCTCGTGTGTTTTGCCGCCGGCGCTGAAGTGCCGACAGCCTGGCCCGGCGGCATCGCATACATTGACCTCGGTTCCGCGGAAGGCGCGGCGCCGATTGTCACGTTTCAGGAGCGCCGTGTGCTGGTGATGAACGATGCCGGCCGCTGGCGTGCCGCCGTGGGCGTGCCGCTCGATGCTGACGCCGGGTTTGCCAACGTCCGAATTGCCGGTGGCATCGAGAAGCCGATCCGCATCAACGAGCATGGCTACCGCGAACAGCGGCTCAACGTAGCACCCGGCTACGTCTCACTCAGTAAAGAGAATCTCGATCGGGTACAGCGCGAACGCAAAATCATCGACGCTGCGCTCACGAACTGGCGCGACGCGCCGGTCGCCGATGTGCGCCTTAATGCGCCGGTTGCCGGCGAGCGCAGTTCGAGCTTCGGGCTGCGGCGATTTTTCAACGATCAACCGCGTTCACCGCACAAGGGCATGGACATCGCCGCCGTCGAGGGCACGCCCGTCGCCGCACCGCGCGCCGGCATCGTGACGGCAACAGGCGATTTCTATTTCAACGGCAATACCGTGTTCGTCGATCACGGCCAGGGTTTCGTGACGATGTACTGTCATCTGAGCGCAATCACCGTTGTCGAAAACGACGTCGTCGCGGCAGGCGACCCGTTGGGCAACGTCGGTGCAACCGGGCGCGTGACCGGACCGCACCTGCACTTCGGTACCTACCTGAACGGTACGGCGGTGGACCCGGCGCTGTTGCTGGTCAACTAAGTCAGGGGACATTCCGCCTGGTGTTGTCGAGCAAATGACCCGATGCCTCGCAGGTTGATCGCGGGAGCGGCATTTTGGACAGGAGGTCCCTATGTCGCGAAGCACAAGGACGTGCGATAGCGACCGTGCCGCGACGATCGCGCCTGGAAGGCGCTCCTACGGACGTTTCCGGAGACATGCCGCAATCATACCCGAGCGTGGCGTTCCGATATCTCGCGAAGCGGCATCACGTATTCGGCTCGATACCACTGATGCGGAATATCCCTTCAACCGCTCTCGAAAAAGTCGCAGATCACGGGCCGGAACGCGTCCATCTCGACCAGAAACGAATCGTGGCCGCGTATGCAGTCAAGCTCGACGAGCGTCGTGTCGGGACACACGGCGGCGAGGCCGTCCGCGAGTTCGCGCTGCTGGTGCAGGGGAAACAGGATGTCGGTCTCCACACCGATCACGAGCGAGCGCCCGAGCTTAAGGTGTCGAAAACCGGATTTGAGCGAGCCGCCGTGCTCGGCGAGGTCGAACAGATCCGATGCCCGAGACAGATACAGGTAACAGTTCGCATCGAACGCGCCGCTGAAGCGCTCCGCGTGATTCTGCAGATAGGATTCGACCGAGAAGTCGATCTTGAACTGGTCGCCTGGCGATCCCGCATCGGTGGCGCGCTCACGGCCGAAGCGCTGTTCCCATTCCTTTGCAGACCGGTAGGTAATCATGCCGAGCTTGCGGGCGAGCCGCTGACCAGTCAGGGGCGGGTCCGCCCGATCGTAGTTGCCGTCTTGCCATTTCGGATCCGAGCGGATCATCTCGCGCTGCAGGGAGCGCACCGCGATCGCGAATGGCAGCGCCCGCGTTGCCGCTGAAATCGATATGAAATTGCGCGCCGCCTCGGGATGGCGCACGCAGAAGCCCAGGCCGCTCATCCCGCCCATAGAACAACCGATTACGGTGTGCAGCGTCTCGATACCGAGGTGCCGGACGACGCCAAAGGCGGCATTCGCGACGTCCTCGAGCGTCAGCACGGGGAAGTCGAGACGATAAATGTCACCGGTTTCCGGATTGACGGACGCCGGCCCGGTCGAACCGAAGCAGCTGCCGAGCGAGTTGACGCAAATGACGAAGAAGCGGTCGGTATCGATTGGCAATCCCGATCCGATCATGTCCTCCCACCAGCCCGCCGACGGATCCTCTGCAGACGACGCCGCGTGCGCGGACGGAGACAGGCCGCTGAAGATCAGCACCCCGTTGTTGCGCTCCGCGTTGAGCTCGCCCCAGGTTTCGTAAGCGAGGGTCGGCGACATCAGGTAGCCGCCCCGGTGCATCCGAAACCGGCCCTCGAGCGTTATGAATTTCGTGGCGTCGCCCATATTTTTCTCGTTCTCCGGCTTCTCTTATAACAAGCCGCGTTACGCCCGACTAGCCGAGCTGCTTCTATCGTTATGCGGTTTATTTCTTCACGCGCTTCATGAGCCGCTTCCGGCGACGTTTTTGCCGCGGCGTCAGCGGATTGCGTCGCCCCTTGTACGGATTGTCGCCGGTCCTGAACGTCAGCCTGACCGGCGTTCCCTTGAGCTTGAACGCCTTGCGGAAGCGGTTTACCAGGTAGCGTTGATAGGCGCGCGGCACCCGTTCCGTCTGGTTCCCGTGGATGACGATGACCGGCGGATTGCGTCCGCCCTGGTGCGCATAGCGCAGGCGAATGCGGCGGCCCCGCACCAGCGGCGGCGGGTGCGCCGCGGTCGCCGCCTCGAGCTCGCGAGTGAGTTCCGCCGTCGACAGGTCCCGCATTGCCGCCCGATAGGCGCGCTCGACGGCCGGCAGCAGGTCTCCGACCGCGGTGCCGTGCAGCGCCGAGATCGTGATGCGCTCCGCGAAATCCAGAAACGGCAGACGCCGGTCCAGCTCGTCACGCACGTGCTTGCGCTCGGCCGCGGTGAGGCCATCCCACTTGTTCGTGACCACCACGAGCGCGCGCCCGCGCTCGAGGATGAGTCCGAGCAGACTCACGTCCTGTTCCGTGATGCCTTCGCGGGCGTCGAGCACTGCGATCACGACCTGCGCGTGCTCGATGGCCTGCAGCGCTTTGACGATGCTGAATTTCTCAATGGCCTCTCGCACCCGCGCGCGGCGGCGAATGCCCGCCGTATCGATCAGCACGTATTTGCGATCGTTGCGCACAAACGGTACCGCGACGCTGTCGCGGGTCGTGCCGGGCTCGTCGAAGACGACCACCCGGTCTTCGCCGATCAGCCGATTGACGAGCGTCGACTTACCGACATTCGGACGCCCGACGACGGCAATGCGAAGTTCCCGCTCGTCCTCGTCGTACTCATGCTCGGCCTCCGTCGCAATCTCGTCGACGTAGGGCGCCAGCACCTCGTCCATCAACGCCGACACGTGGTCGCC
>JBFHXQ010000148.1:0-7455 GCA_041598895.1 Woeseiaceae bacterium
CTGTGGGCCAGCCTGGGCGGCGTACTCAATTGCAGCGACCTAAACGGCGACGGCATCATCAGCTTCGACGAATGTGAACTGACGGACGAGGAGATCGGTCTGATTCTCGATACGAAGGCGGCGCATACATTCAACTTCCTGGCGTACAACATCGGTTCCGGTTCACATGTGGTCGAGGCGCATGCTCGCCTCAGTCACAATGGTGACGTTGTGACTGGCTCCGGTAGTGCGAAAGCGAATGCCTCCCTCGGGAAAGGCACACTAAGCGTTTGGGAAGTTCACGGGGCTGTGACGAACTGATTGATTCACGTTCGGGGGCAGTGACACTGTTGAACGCAATATTGCAGTAGCAGCCTGTTGACCGAAACAGGGTTTTTAACAGGCTGCGTCCGGGGCAGGGATGTCCCGACATTTTCTACGGCAGCAAGCGGTTGAAAATGGGAGCAAACTGAAAACCGCGTTTTTCAGTTTGCGTGCTTGATAGAGCCATGGATGGCCCTTTCAATATGCTCTTGGAGTCACTGTCCCCTATGACCAGTGCGTCGGGTGCTCGCGCCCCGTGCGCGCCGCCTGGCATTCGGCCAGCAGGCACAGCAACTCGAACGCAATGCCCGATGCGAGGCACATCGACATGCCCGTCGGGTCGTTCGGCGGGCTGAGTTCCATGAGGTCACCGCCGACGATGTCCATGCCGCGCACGCCGCGGATAATGTCGCGTACCTCCACACCCGTCAGGCCGAACGGCTCCGGCAGCGTCGTGCCCGGCATCACCGCACAGTCGAACACGTCCGTATCGATCGTCAGGTAGCAGGGCCGATCGCCGATCAGCTCACGCGTCTCTGCGACGATCGCCGCAACGCCGCGCTCCTGCAGCTCATCGACGAGCACGACGCGCATGCCGCTGTCGTAGGAGAAATCGCAGCGCGGCACGCCGCGGCCGCGCAAGCCGATCTGGATCGTGTATTCCGGATCGATATAACCCTCGACGGCGGCCACCTGGAACAGCGACGCATCGCTGACACGCGTGCCGCCGAAGTTGGCGCTCGTGTCGCCATGCGCATCCAGGTGGATCAGCGCGAGCGGTTCCTCGCCTTCCTTCGACAGCGCGCGCAGGATCGGAAACGTGCCCGTGTGCTCGCCGCCAACCGTAAGCGGTACGGCGTCCGCATCGCGAAATTGCCGATACACGTCGAACACGTCCTCGAGATTTGCGTTCAGGTTGAACACGTCTTCCTTGAACTCGATGTCGCCCCAGTCGATGATGTTGCAGATGTCGAACGGGCAAATACGCGTCTTGTAATGCACGAGATTGCGATCCAGCGACCAGTAGCGCAGTTCCTTTGCGCCGAGCCGCGTGCCGGGCCGCGGATTCGGCACGCCGATGTCCATCGGAATGCCGACCAGCACGATGTCGACGCCGTCGAGATTCTTCGAGTGCGGCGCGCGAAACATGCCGAGCGTCGTGAAATTATTCGAGACCAGCTCGACGCCCTCTTCAGCTGCGCGCGCGTAGAACGCGCGAAACTTCTCGTCGTTGATGTCCCAAAGCCCCCTGTCGGCCAGCTTTCGGTATTTCTCGAGCCGTTTGGCGCTGATTCTGCTCATTGACTTCACCTTGTTCATGATCGCCTGATCGTATCAGGGCTCAGAAGGGCCGGCGCCCGAAAGCACGGATTTCCTGCAAGAGTCGGCAGTGGCCCGCTTTTTTGACCTCCATGCCGTACGGAGTATCATGGCGGGAAAGGTGTCGAAAAATCAGCGTTTTCCGTCACCTCGAGCCGCCATACAAACAAGGGCAACTGTCAGCAGGACGATGTTAACCGTTCCGTATCGAGGCAATCTGAGACAGATCGTCGTCATGAACCCGAAGGGTGGCTGCGGGAAAACGACGCTGGCGACGAATCTGGCCAGCTATCTCGCATTGAGCGGATCGGCGCCGCTCCTGATCGACAACGATCCGAGCGGCTACACGACGCGCTGGCTGGAGCGACGGCCGCCGGAGCGGCCGCGGGTGTACGGCATCCGCGACTGTGGCCTAGCCTTGAGAGGCAATCACGCGCATCCGGCGCGCATTCCAAAGGAATCCGCCGCCGCTATTATCGACACTCCGGCGGCGCTTAAGCGCGATGAAATCGTCGACCTCACGCGGCATGCCGCCTGTATTCTCGTCCCCATCCTGCCGTCCGCGTTCGATACCGTCGCAACCGCGCGCTTCATTGCCGAGCTCCTCGTCGTGACGGAGTTCGACCGACCGATCGGTGTCGTTGCAAATCGCACGCGTGCGAACACGCATAGCCTCGCGGCGCTGCTACGAATATTGGGTGATTTCGAAACACCGACGGTTGCGGTGTTGCGCAACAGCCAGAACTATGTCCGCGCCGCCGATCTCGGGCTGAGCATTTTCGAGCTGCAGCCCCACATGGTCAGAAAGGACATCGAACAAATGCAGGACCTGTTGAGCTGGCTGGATCGCTACCTGCAGCCGGCGCGTCGTCCCGGGCTCCTGTCCAGACTTCTGCTGCGGTCACGACCCGTCGCAGCCGACCCGCCCGGCCTCAGGCATACCGCGTAAAGGGGGACATTCCGCTTTTATGCGCATAATGTGCATAAAACCGGAATGTCCCCCTTTAGCAACTGAACTCTGCACGGGTAATCCGATACACGTAGCTTTCGTTGCCGGCCGCGTCTTTTGTGACGCCGGTACGGCTCGCACCAATCTTCTCAGTCGCGCGTTGTGAGCGAAAATTCTGCACACCGATTCGAAAGATGACGTTGTCAACATACTTGAACGCATGCTTAAGCATCAGCTGCTTCATCTCGCGATTGTAATCTCCTCCCCAGTAGTCGCGCGCCAGAAACGTCCAGCCGATCTCGACCTCCCGGCGATCCGGATCGTATCCGTGAAAGCGTGTCGAGCCGATAATCTCGCCGGTGGCGCGCTCGACGACGACAAACGCGCCACCGGATTGCATTGCGCCCTCGAAAAACTCCCGAAATACCTCTTCCTCATGGCGATCTGAAGCCGGATGTTGTGCCCAAATTGCTGGATCCGAGGCTACCGCGTACAGCGCATCAAAATGCTCCCGGCCGAGCGGCCGAAGCTCGAGCCTTTTCCCCTGCAAGTTCGGCTGTAGATCGAGAGACATTATCGTTCGAGGTCCGTCGCCGCGAGATGGGGACATTCCGGTTTTATGCACATTATGCGCATAAAACCGGAATGTCCCCCTCGGATCATGTCAGGCTGCCGAGCTGCTCGGCCTCCTTGCGGAGCTTGAATTTCTGAATCTTGCCGGTCGCCGTCTTCGGCAGCTCACAGAAGACGATCGTCTTCGGTGCCTTGAAGCGCGCGATCCTCTCGCGACAGTACGCGATGATTTCCTTGTCCAACACATCCGGTGCATCCGGTCTGAGCGTCACGAACGCGCACGGCGTCTCACCCCATTTGTCATCCGGTCGTGCCACGACCGCCGCTTCGAGAATGTGCGGATGCTTGTACAGCACTTCCTCGACCTCGATCGAGGAGATGTTCTCGCCGCCCGAGATGATGATGTCCTTCGAGCGGTCCTTGATCTGAATGTAGTTTTCCGGATGCATGACGCCCAGATCGCCGGAATGAAACCAGCCTCCGGCCAGCGCCTCTTCGGTCGCCGCCCTGTTCTTGAAATAGCCGCGCATGACCACGTTGCCCTTGAACATGATTTCGCCGATCGTCTCTCCGTCGCGCGGCACGGACTGCATCGTCTCGGGATCGATGACGTCGAGGTCCTCCAGCACATTGTAGCGAACGCCCTGGCGGATGTTCATTTCGGCATGCTGCTCGTCCGTCAGGTCGACCCATCCCGGCTGCTGCGCCGTGAACGTGGCCGGCCCGTAAACTTCGGTAAGGCCGTACGCGTGCGTCACCTTGAAACCCTGGTCGGCCATCGCGCCGAGTATCGCCGCCGGCGGTGCCGCACCGGCGGTCATGACATTGACCGCTTGCTTTAAGGGTCGCTTTTCCTCCTCAGTCGCGTTGACGATGAAGTTCAGGACGATCGGCGCGCCGCAAAAATGCGTCACATCGTTTGTATCGATAGCCGCGTAGATATCCGCCGCGGCAATTCGCCGCAGGCAAACGTTCGTTCCTCCCTGCGCAGCCACGGACCACGGGAAACACCAGCCGCAGCAGTGAAACAGCGGCAGCGTCCAGAGATACACCGGATTCTGCGGCAGCGTCCAGGCGAGGATGTTGCCCAGCGCATTCAGGTACGCACCCCGATGGTGGTACACCACGCCTTTCGGGTTGCCGGTCGTGCCGGATGTGTAGCACAGCGCCAGCGCCTGCCACTCGTCGACGGGCAGCGTCCACGCATACTCCGGGTCGCCCGTTGCGATGAATTCCTCGTACTCGATCTCACCAATGCGTTCGTGACAGGGTGCTGCCTCATCTGCAATATCGATGATTATGGGTTCGACCGAGGCCTTCGCTAACGCCTCGCGCATGACGGGCGCGAACTCGGTGTCCGTAATCACAACCTTCGCCTCGCCGTGGTCGAGAATAAAGGCGATCGCGTCGGCGTCCAGGCGAATATTGATCGGATTGATGACTGCGCCGCAGGCAGGGATTCCGAACATCGACTCGTAGAACGCCGGAATATTCGTAGCGACAACCGCCACCGTGTCGCCGAGCCCGATACCGCGCTGCGCCAGCGCCGATGCGAGACGGCGACAGCGCGCAAACGTCTCGGCCCAGGTAAACGACCGTTCGCCGTGCACGACGGCCGGATGATCCGGATACACGGACGCCGATCGCGCGATGTAGCTTAGCGGCGAGAGCGGCGTGTAGTTGGCCTCGACCTTGTCGAGATTCTGCTCGTAAGGATTCTGATTTTTTTTATTATGCATCTCGATCACCGGAGGCTGACGACACGCGGGCAACCGCGGGGAGACTGGGGACATTCCTCGATTTTTTGGGCGATAGCGTATCGAGATATATCCAATTAAGGAATGTCCCCATTCTCCCCCTCATTGGCCGGACCTAGTTTGACATCATCCGCTGTGGCAATGGGGATAGTGCCCCAGCCCCGCCCGGACGTTAGCAAGAAAAGTCCCTGATCAGTCCTCCGTCCAGCTCGGCTTGCGCTTCTCGAAAAACGCATCGAGGCCTTCAGCGCCATCATCCGACAGCAGGTTACAGACAATGTCGATCGATGCATCGTGGTAGGCATCGTCGAGCGGTTCGTTCAGCTGCCGATAGAACGACGCCTTGCCCGTGCGCACCGCGGTTGCGGACTTTGAGGCAATGTTTTGCGCCAGCTCGAGCGTCGCTGTCTCAAGATTTGCGTCATCGACGACCCGATTCACGAGCCCGATCTCGGCAGCGCGCTCGGCGCTGATGAAATCCCCCGTGACCAGCATCTCGAACGCGTGCTTGCGGCTAACGGCACGACTCAGCGCGACGGCCGGCGTCGAGCAAAACACCCCGTAGTTCACGCCGGAGGTCGCGAACCGTGCGCTTCGGGCCGCGACGGCCAGGTCGCACGTTGCCACGAGCTGACAGCCGGCTGCCGTCGCGATGCCCTGCACCGTCGCAATGACCGGCTGCGGGATCGCGACGATCTTCTGCATCATCGTAGCGCACGCGTCAAAAAGCTCCTCGAAAAATTCCTGATCGTAGTTCGTGCGCATTTCCTTCAAGTCGTGGCCGGTGCAGAAGGCTTTGCCTTTCGCCCCGATGACAACAACCTTCGCTGCTTCATCCTCCTCTAGCGCATTGAGGATCTCGTTGAGGTCGCCGATCGTCGCGAGCGTCAGGGTATTGTATCGATCGGGGCGATTGAGCGTGAGCCAGACGATGCCGTCCTGCTCGTCGCGCAGGACGCGGGCTTCGGAGTTGGGGGCTCGCTTTGCGGGACTGGACATGACGTATCTCCCGATCTGACTATTGTCATTTTCCCGGTGCGCGCAGAGCAATTCAAGTTCGAGACCGGGCCAGATGGCTATTTTAATCGAGCAAAGCTTTAGAAGCGCTATGACCAGTTAATCGGGAGCTCTAGAATATGGTCAGCGAATCGGCACCGAGCCCAGACATGCCCGGTATATATGGACACGTCCGTTCGGTCGAATTCCTATGAAGAATTCATCGCCGTCCTCACATGAGAAATGTTTCCGCCTCATTCGAGATGTCTTGAACCCGGCAGCAATAGCGCTTGCCTGATGCCGTTTGAATAAATGCTGAGTGCGACAACTGATGCCTTCGAGGTAATGACAGCCCCGGTGCCTTCGCTGTCAACGGATGCAGCGACGAGCATTCTCGACACAAACTACTGCCTGCATGGCGCGCTCACGCCGCTGACCAGCGAGCGCGACCAGAATTTTTTGCTTACGGCTGCCTCGGGCGACCGGTTCGTCCTGAAAATCGCGAACTCTGCCGAGGACCCGGCGGTGACCGACTTCCAGACGGTGGCGCTGGTCTACCTCGCGGATGCCGCACCGGAGCAGCCGGTACCCCGTGTGGTCATGACGGCAGCGGGCGCGGATACGATTACGGTCATCGCGAGTGACGGGCGACGCCATCGCGTGCGGCTCCTCACCTGGCTCGACGGCGTGCCACTGCAGTACGCCGATCGTGCGCCCGACTATGCGCACACGCTCGGCGCCTGCCTGGCACGACTGGGTCAGGCGCTGGCCGGATTCGAGCATCCGGGCTCGGACTACGCATTGCTCTGGGACCTGAAGGGTGCCAGCCGCCTCCGGCGGCTCCTGGAGTATGTCGACGATCCCGACCTGCGCGCGCTGTGCCGGACCCGGCTCGAACGCTTCGAGACGGCCGTCCTGCCGAAGCTCGGCGGCCTGCGCTGGCAGGTCATCCATAACGACCTGAATCCGAGCAACGTGCTGGTCGATCCGGCGGCACCCGGAACGGTCACGGGAATCATCGATTTCGGCGACATGGTGCGCTCCCCGCTCGTCGTCGACGTCGCCGTCGCGTGCGCCTATCTGTTGCAGGACTCGGATGATCCGCTCGCCGACGTCGAGCGCTTCATCGGTGCGTATTGCGCCATCGAGCCGCTCGATGCGGCGGAGCTTGGCGTACTGTTCGACCTGATCCTGACGCGCTCGACGATGACCATACTGATCACGCACTGGCGCGCAGCGCAATATCCCGAAAACCGCGATTACATCTTGCGCAACGAGCCCGTGGCGCGGAAGATGCTTAAGATCGTCAGCGGCGCAGCCGTGCCCGAGGTAGTCGAGCGATTCCGGGCGGCGGCCGCAGCGAAGTGAAGCCGATCAATGGCAGCCGAAACCGACAACGATCTTCTGGAGCGCAGGCGTCGCCTGCTGGGACCGGCGTATCGGCTGTTCTACGACAACCCGGTGCACATCGTCCGCGGGGAGGGCGTGTGGCTTTACGACGCGGACGGGCGAAAGTACCTCGACATGTACAACAACGTGCCGCATGTCGGCCACTGC
>JBFHXQ010000149.1:0-7449 GCA_041598895.1 Woeseiaceae bacterium
GAGTTTTGGCAGCGGCACCGCACTCCGGTCTGCGAAGTAGGCGTGCCAGCGCTGCCAGTCGACCGAGGCTGCATGCGAAACGGAATCTCTGCTGGCGTCCATGCCCTTCGTTGTACCGGCAGCATCTGGCAATCCCGGGCACGAAAAATGGCGGAATGTGGCGGTGCGCAAAGCCCGCGGCAGCGCCCTGCGCCCGAAGCTGACGCGCCCAGTGAGGCGCGGCGATTTTCGGGCTGCCCAGCCCGACTCGAAACGGGCCCTGCGCCACGCCCTGTCATGCATAGCACATGACAAGCGGGTGCAACAGTCAGTAGAATCCCGGGCTGCGCGACGGCTCTGTATGCGTAGACTGTCGCATGTGAATCCGAAGTCCGGGGGGACATCATGACCGTTTCAATCTGGCAACGTCTGGCGCCGGCGCTCGGCCTGCTGGCCGCATTCTCCGCCGCCGCTCAGGAAGAGCCCCGTGTGCTCGAGGAGATCGTGGTCACGGCGGCGTACCGCGAGCAGGGCCTCATGGAGGTACCGGTGTCGGTCTCCGCCGTCACCGGCGATCAGCTCACCGAAACCGCGCTGCAGAAAGCCGAGGACATCCAGTTCCTCGTGCCGAATTTCACGCTGACCGAAACGGGCATCAGCACGAACATTTCGATTCGCGGTATCAACTCCGGCATCAACCAGGCGTTCGAGCAGTCGGTCGGGACCTACATCGACGGCGTGCACCTGGGACGCGGGCAGCAGTTTCGCTCGCCCTTCCTCGACATAGAACGAGTCGAAGTGCTGCGCGGACCGCAGTCGATCCTGTTCGGGAAGAACTCGGTCGCCGGCGCGATGAACATCACGACCGCGAAGCCGACGCACGAGTTCGAAGGCCGGCTGATGGCCTCGCAGGAATTCGAACACGACGAGCTCATCGCCGAAGCGATACTGTCCGGACCGCTGTCGGATCGGGTTCGCGGCCGAATTGCAGCGCGCGTCCGGGACCTGTCGGGCCACATGGAAAACATTACGCTCAACCGCAACGAACCGCAGCGCGAGGACTGGACGCTGCGCGGCACGCTCGAGGTCGACGTCACAGACTCGCTGATGGCTACGCTCAAGATCGAGCAGGGCGAGTTCGACGTGGTCGGCCGGCACATCGAAATCATCAACGAGCAGCCTTCCAATGAGCCTCCGTTTGTGGGGCTTCTGTACAACCAGATTTTGGCGCTGGCATTTTTTCAGGATCCGAGCGTAACCAACGTCGTCCAGGACGAGCGGCGCTCGTCGAACGGCGACTTCAGCTTCAACGAGATTGCGACCTACGCACTGACGCTCGACTGGGAGATCGGCGAGCACGATCTCAAGAGCATCACGGCCTACTCGACGCTCGACTACGACGAGTTCTGCGACTGCGACTTCACTGCAGCGAACGTGTTCGGCGCGGCGCTGCAGGAGAAATACGACCAGATCAGCCAGGAGCTACGGCTGTCGTCGCCACTGCGCGAAAATTTCGACTACATCCTCGGTGTCTACTACCAGACCAGCGACCACGACTACGCCGACCAGATTATCGTCGATACCACCTCGATCCTGATACCTGCGGTCAATGCGCGGGTTCCCGGCGCTGGAACGCTGCTCGCGGGCACGCAGGCCGCGCGCACGGCCAGCGTCGAGTCGGACGTGATCTCCGCATTTGCACAGTTCAACTGGCACCTGAGCGACAACTTCACGCTGCAGCTCGGCGGGCGCGTGACCAAGGACGATCGCGACGGCATGCGCGAGCTGACGATTCTCCAGGACGACTTCAGTCCCCTGACGCCGGCACAGCTTGCGACACCGCTGGTGTACGCTAACCCTGACCTGTTTAGCATCACGTCGACGAACCTGATCCCGCTGACGCAGTTCCCGGTGCCTCAGATTTCCGGACCTGCCAACGCGCTCGTGTATGGCGTCGATATGAACGGCATTCCGTGCACGTCGGTAGACCCCGATAACTGCTTCCGCGGGCTCGGCGTGCTGCCCGTTAGCGGCTCGCGCGATACGACGAAATTCTCGCCGGAGGTGAAGCTCGTCTGGAATCCCGGCGACACGTCCATGCTGTACCTGAGCTGGGCCGACGGCTTCAAGTCGGGCAGCTTCGACTTTCGCGCGAACAACAAGAACTTCTATCCGGACATGGCCACGTCGTTCGAATTCGACGACGAGGAAGCGAGCAATATCGAGCTCGGTGGCAAATTCACGCTCGCCGGCGGTGTGTTCGAGCTCAATGCCGCCGCGTTCTATACGGAATTCGACAACCTGCAGATCTCGATCTTCGACGGCGTTCTCGGCTTTAACGTCGGCAATGCCGCGTCGGCCGAGATCCAGGGCGTCGAGCTCGACTGGCGCTGGGCCGCGGGGGACTACCTGACGGTAACGGGCGGCATCGCGTTCACGGACTTCGAGTTCACCGACTTCAGGAACGGCCAGTGCTATGTCGGCCAGGCGCCGAACGTCGACCTGGACGGCGACGGGCTGCCCGAGCTCTGCGACTACACCGGTCAGTCGAACCTGCTCGTGTCCGATGTCCAGGGCAACGTGTCGTTCGACTTCCGCTATCCATTCGGCAACAGCATGGAGTTCCGCGCGCTGCTCGACGTGTTCTACACGGGTGACTACGACGCCACGTTCTCGTTCGATCCGGCGCTGAAGCAGGACGCTTACTCGCTGGTCAATCTGCGCCTCGCAGTGGGCCCGGAAACCGGCGACTGGGAAATCGCGGTGCTCGGCAAGAACCTCGGCGACGAGAAAGCGCTGACGTTCGGCGGCGACACGCCGCTTGCGGGCAGTAGCTTCGGGGCGAAATCGAACTACGCGTTCTACAATCCCGGAACCACGGTCAGTCTGCAAGGCATGGTGCGCTTCTGACAGCTATCTGAAGGTCACCTGCTAACGATGAGTCGGGCGATGCCAGTGGCATCGCCCGATTTTTTTTAGGGCCGTGTCCGCACGGCATACCGAATCTGTGAACCGGTTGCATTCCCCGGGGCACGGCGCACCGCAATAATGCAGGGATGCCGAACCTGCTGATGCTCGTGCCGATCCTGCTGCCAGTTCTTTTCTGGGCGGCGTACCACGTTCACAAGGACCGGCACCTGCCAGAGCCCCCGAGCCATCTGGCATTTGCGTTCGTCCTGGGAATGCTGGCGGCCGGCGTCTCCCAGGCGCTGTACCTCGGCCTGGAGCCGCTCGGGCTGCGCTTCGACGCGGGCGAGCTTGCGGAACGGGCGCCGCTCGGGCTGCTCGCGTATGCGCTGCTGGCAATCGGACCGATCGAGGAAATCGCCAAAGCGCTGCCGTTCCTGCTCGTCGTCATCCGGTTCCGGGAGTTCGACGAGCCCATCGACGGCTTTATCTACGCCTCGTTTATCGCTCTGGGCTATGCAACCGTCGAAAACTGGCAGTACCTCGAATTCCTGACACCGATCGAGGCTGCAGCACGCGGCATCGCGAGTCCGTTCGTGCACATACTGTTTGCCTCGGTCTGGGCCTACCGGATAACGCTGGCCGTGCTCGGCGGCACGTCTGTCACCCGAGCTGCTCTGGCCGGTATTACGCTCTCGGCCGCGCTGCACGGCATGTACGACTTCGCCGTCCTGCTGAAGCCGCACAGCGCGCTGCCGATTGCGGCGGTCGCCGTGGTTGGAATCTGGTTTTGGCGCCTGAGGCACATGCGCGACATGCGCATTCGCGCACGTCGGATTATCGGTGAATCAGTCAGAGATTAGGCCGTCAGACAACGAGCCAGCAAGACGCCTGTCTGCCGCGCTCCGGTCGAGCCTCCGGAGCCGGTGTCAGTCGCTGGTCCGGTTGTAGGGGTCGTTTGCCTGTTCGGCGGCACGCGGCTCTTCGAGGCTGAGGTCCGACAGGTCGTCGGGGTTATCGATCAGCTCGCTGCAGCGTCGCAGGATCAGCGACAGTTCCATTGTGATGGTTTTTTCCGAAAGTGGCGTGTCCATGGCTTCTGCGTCCATCCGTATTGGTCTTGTAATTGCGCTGCAGCTCATTGGCTGCAGTTCATGGCTATCGAGTCTAGGGACTTCCCCGACGCGATACCGTGAGACCAATCACACATCGAATTCGGCAATCCGGCGAATCGCAGGATTATGTCATCCGCTCGCCGTCAGTAACGCAGCAGCGTGGAGCCCCACGTAAATCCAGCGCCAAACGCCTCGAACAGCAGCATCTGACCTCGCTGAATGCGACCATCGCGAACCGCGGCATCGAGCGCTAGCGGGATCGACGCGCTGGACGTATTAGCGTGCTCGTCGACGGTGACGACGACGCGCTCCATCGGCAGCCCGAGTTTCTTCGCTGCGGCCTTGATGATGCGCATGTTTGCCTGATGCGGAACGAACCAGTCGACGTCGCTTTGGGAAATATCATGGCCATCCAGCGTCTCGCGTGCCATCGAATCCAGCGTTGCGACAGCACGCTTGAACACGGCGTTGCCGTTCATCTTGATGTAGGCGTTACCGGATCTCAGCTTGTCGTAGCCCCTGGACACGCCGTCGGGTACTTCGAGTAAATCCTCGTACTGGCCGTCAGCGTGGATGTGGGTTGCGAGAATGCCCGGTTCGTCCGATCGCTTCAGGACGACCGCGCCCGCGCCGTCACCGAACAAAACCGCCGTCGTACGGTCCTCCCAGTTCGTGATGCGGGACAGCGTCTCGCACCCGATGACGAGCGCATTGCTTGCGCTGCCCGGGCGAACAAACCGGTCTGCGATGTCAAGCGCATACACGAAGCCGGAGCAGGCAGCCTGGACGTCAAACGCGGGACAGCCATGAATGCCGAGACGGCGCTGAATGATGCAGGCAGTGCCCGGCAGGACCTTGTCCGGCGTTGTCGTGGCAACGATGATCAGGTCGATGTCCTGGACATCGATGCCTGCCACTTCGATCGCGCGGTGCGCTGCTGCGAGTCCCAGGTCGGAACAGGTCTCGTTATCAGCTGCAATGTGGCGGCGGTGTATGCCGGTCCGTTCCCGAATCCATTCGTCGGATGTGTCCATCCTGCTCTCGAGATCCTGGTTCGTTACCACGTTCTCGGGCAGATAGCTGCCGGTACCGGCAATGCGTGTATAGGTCATCGAGCGGGTCCTTATCGGCCTGGCTGAATCTTGTTCGCGTCGCGTGTGGTGCGACGCATCCCTGGGCGGGTGCGCCCGCGCATTGTGCCGGGAACCGAGTGTACAGGGATACCTCCACCGGCCCGGCGATTTATGCCCGGGCCGCAACGGCCGGGCTTGGCCGCGGGCGCCCGACGAGTGCCAGCTTGGCCGGGTCCCCTTGAGAGACAGTCAACGTATTGTTTAGATTTGACATTAATAAAAATTAATAACTTAATGATTTTTATTCTGTATTAGAGAGCTCCCACAGGCCAGCAGCGGCCAGTCGACGCCGGCACCTCGCCGCCTCTGGCGCGGCCGGGAACGTTCAGCTGTCAGTCATGTCCGTTCAGTCAGTATTCGGGTAACGTATAGACCCCTCGCCGATGACGGTCCCATGATCAGACCCTGCTTTCGACGACATTTGCGCTGCCGGCTGCCGGCCGCTAGTCTGCTGGCGCTGCTGATCGCAGCGTCCGCTGCGTCTGCACAGACGGCACTGACGCCGCACTCGGCCGAATACAAAGTGCGCATCAGCGTCCTCGGCGGCGAGCTCAGCACGGAGCTGCGTGCCACGGAACTGGGCTACGTCGCGCAGCACGTCATCCGACCCACCGGCATGTCGAGATTGCTCGTCAACGGCCACATCAGCGAAATCTCCGAATTCAGGCCGGCGCCCGACGGGCTTCGCCCTACGCGTTATTCCTCGGAGGACACGTTGTCGAAAGAGGATGCCAACGTGGACGTCAGCTTCGATTGGGACGCTCTGCGCGTGACCGGCACGGTCAATGACGAAGCGATCGAGTCCCTGCTCGACGGATTCGCCCACGACCGGGTGTCGATCCAGTATGAGCTCATGCACGACTTGCTGAACGGTGGGCCCAGTGAGCAGTACACGCTGTTCGATGTCGATCGCCTCAAGACCGTCATTGTTCGAAATATCGGGCAAAAAACGGTGCGGGTGCCTGCCGGCGAGTTCGAAGCCGTTGGCATTCAACATCAGTCGGAAAGTTCGTCGCGGACAGTGACGCTCTGGTGTGTCCCGGAACTCGACTACCTGCCGGTCATTATCGAACAGCACCGCAAGGGCAAGCTGCGCGTGCGTGCGGTGCTGAAGCACTATTCCCCGGCTGCGACCTGAATTCTCCTGCCTGCGAGCATCTCGATTCGATCGGGTTCGGATGCCGTCGAACCGTTTGCCGCTTAATCAGCGCGATCGAACAGCTGGGTTACGCTGAACGCCTCTGAGGCGTCGCGCGACTCGATCCGGATCGACCGCGCCAGCGCGCTGCCGTCGTCCCGCAATTCATAGCGCTCGGTCAGCTTCGCTCCGTCTTTGTCCAGCGTCTCCACGACGTAGGCACTGCCTTCCCAGCCCGATACGCGATGCGCGGTGATTTCACCGACGTTGATTTCCCGTTTCTCCCCGAAGCGATACTCCTCGACGATCGCGCGATCGAAACTGATGAACAGTCCGGCGCGAGTCTGGGTAATTTTCACCAATCGGCCCGTTTCCAGAAAGACGTAGACGAGCGTACCGCGCGCCTGCCGCGCCGACCGTTGCTCGTCACCACTTCGCGCCGGCGGAATCAGTTCGCGGCGACCGCCCGCACCCCGTGCCACCGCGGCGTCAATCCGGCGCATCGAGTCACTGTCCTTGTCGCGCAGCAGCCACTGCCCCGACAGGTCGACGCCGACCGTATTGGTGCCACTTTTTGCGAGCAACTCTTCCCGGGTTGCACACGACAGGAGAATCGTGAACGTCAGGAGCAGGAGCCCTGGACTGATCAAATGCCGGAATGTGCGCATGCGACGTGGCACGAGAATGTGGTTTTCCTGAGTTCGAAGCTGGTCTGCAGCACGGTACGCGAAAACTGCGGGCCAGTGCAAAATGCCGCTCTAAAGAACCTCGTCGAACAACAGCCGCTCGCGCACGTGCAGCCGCACGTCGATGACGATCTTGAGCGCGATGAGCACGAGCAGCGCCGGCAGCGGATTGCCGAGCCATGATACGAGCGCGCCGCCTGCAATTACGGCGATGTGCAGAACGACGATACGGCCGTATGGACGCTTCATCAGCTGCGCCGGCGACGTTCGCCGATATTCGCCAGCGGCGATGAAATTTCCGAAGAAGGAAAACAGGTGGCTCACGGCGATGGCGACGACGCCGATCCAGTACGGCGAGCGCCAGAATTCGCCTGGAATCGCGAGGAGTTCATCGAGTCCGGTGCCCGCCCCGTCACTACCCCCGAAGATGGCGATCACGGCCAGGTAGTGCCCGTAGCAAAACGCGCTGTAGTGGACGATGAAAAACGGAA
>JBFHXQ010000150.1:0-7233 GCA_041598895.1 Woeseiaceae bacterium
CCGCCGGGCCACATCGGACGCAGGACCGCGGCAGCGGATTTCAGCGCCGCGGCTCGATGCTCAATCCGTCGATCGCCTGATTGAACGTCTGCTTGTCGTGTTTATACGGATCGATTTTCCAGATCGTCGTCAGGACATCGTATGCGATTCGGGGGCGGGCCGTGTATATGCCATCGGCGTTTTGGGTGCCGAGAGCCATGATGCCGAACCATTCCTCGTTCATGTTGTTCTCGCCCTCCGTCCAGTCGAACGGATAGCCCTGATTCGACCAGGACGCATGGGTGTCTTGAATGTCGAGTCTCTCGTCCTGCAGGTATTTCCACCATTCGTCTCGCCACTCGAAAACGAAACCGCCGATCGAGTTGCCCTCCTCGCCGTTGCCCGCCGCCTTGTTGTACATCTCCCGCCACTGGTCTCGGAGGATCACGGCCTGCGCCGCTTCATCCTCTTCGAGCGTCACAGCATTGAATGCGTCGCTCCCGAACTCGAAAAAGACCACGGGTAGATCCAGCTTCTCCTCTACGTTTTGCCACAGGTCGGTGAAACCCGGTCCGCGATAAACGTTCACCCCCAACAGATCCATATCCGTACACAACTCCGCGATAAGGTCGATGTATTGCAAGTCGCCATTGACGATTGTGAAGGGACGATCGGGCGCTATCTTTTTTCCGGCGGCCATCGCTTCGTTGAACAGACTGTACAGATACCTTGCCTTCGCCGTGTTCTGCTCGCCGACGGGCAGATTCTCGATCTCGAAACTCGACCATGAGAGACCGTAGTTACTTTCATTGCCGAACGCGAACATCAATACGCCGGGAACGTCCTTGTACTTCTCGACAATCGCGAGCGTATCCTCGAGCAGCGTTGCGCGCGTCAGCTCGTCCGAGTAATCGATGAATGGCACCCACTCCTCGTCGACCGTATAGCCGTAACGACCCATGAGCGGATTGACGACGCTCATGATGCCGTGTTCGCGGAAGATATACGTTAACCATTTCGGTGGAATTATCGAAAAGCTGCGTACGGCGTTCACGCCCGCCGCCTTCATCAGGCCGAACTCGTAGTCCAGAACCTGACGGATAAATTCCTCGGATTCGCTCCACAGGTTGTACGTGTAGTTCGCACCTCGGGGCGAGTAACTCCAGACGACGCCCTTGACATAGAAGTCCTCTCCGTCGACCTGCAAGGTCCAGCCGTCGTTTCCCCTTGTCGTTGTAACGACGTCATCGGCTTGAGCCCGGCAGCCGGTTACGGAGATCAGAACGAGCATCACGCTCGCGACACCAAAGAAGTTGTTCGCAACTCGGACGGGTTGTCTATCGTTCACAGTACCTGTGCTCCCTGTCAGCGATCAGAGCTTGTTCGTTAAATCGGCGACGCTCGATCCGCCCCTGATCCATCCGAAGTCCATTGTTTCCATATTGAGGAACCTCTTGAATCGGGGTTGCTGCGCCTGGATTAAAAGAACCTTTGTGCTGGCGTACCGCCCCACGGCCCCGCCTCTACGGCTCTCCTGAGAAGACCCGTATGTAATCGACCTCCATAGCAACCGGAAAAACCGTCTGCATGTCCGGCGACCCCGGAAAATTGCCGCCGACCGCGACGTTAACGAGAATATAGAAATGCTGATCGAATGGCGCCGGATAGGGCGCCGCTGTCGTGGACCAGGCGTTCTGCATCGAATACAGCACGTCGTCGACGTACCAGCGGATCTCGGTCTCATCCCACTCGAGCGCGTACACGTGAAACTCGGTCGTAATGTCCGTGGCGACATCGTAGCTATTGCCGGAGAACACGTTATTCGGCCATGCACCCCCGTAGTGAATCGTGCCAAACACCGTGTTGCCGCCGGATGCGCTCGCGTTGACGGCCTCCATGATGTCGATTTCGCCCGAGGCCGCCCACGTTCCGTAGACGTTGTCCTGCGGCAGCAGCCAGAACGCCGGCCAAAGGCCCTGACCGCCCGCGAGCTTTATGCGTGCCTCGATACGCCCGTAGCGGAACGCAAAACGATCGCGCGTATTAATTCTGGCCGACGTATAGCTGTACCCGCCCTGCTGCTCGGCTCGCGCCGTGATCCGCAGCACGCCGTTGACGAGTTCCGCACTGTCCGGCAGGTACCACTGCAGCTCGTTGTTGCCCCAGCCCGGAATCCCGTACTGGCTGCCGTCCCCGGACTCGAAATACCAGGTCTCGGAATCTAGCTGTGCCGCATCGAACTCGTCGCTCCAGACCAGCGACAGCGTATCGCCGGGCGCTACCGGTGAGTTGTCCGCCAACGTAAGCGTCGGATTCGTGATGTTGACGTTTACCGGGGGCGGTGGTGGCGGCGGTGGTGGTGGCGGCGGCGTAGAAACGACCGGTGGCGCGTTTGCACCGCTGCCACCGCCGCCGCACGCTGCGACGGCCAGAGCCAGCGCAAACAAGAGAGCGCTATTCAGAAGTCTGCGGCTTTCGAGAACGATATCGGCGGCTCCGGGTTCATGCATACGTCGCAGCGGTCGGACAGCGCCCGGCCGGGCGATCGAAGCTACCGCGGGCCGTCGGCCGGGTCAAACCGCTTTACCGGTGCCGGTGCCGAGGCCGGTTGGCGAGCATGCGCGCCGTTGAGTCCGGTTTATAGCGAAGCTCGGCAATAGCGCGATCGACACGCTCTTTCGTCATCGGCCGTACGTTCGCTTCGCCGTTTACGACGCGCGAGACGGTCTTTATTGAGACGCCGGCAAGTTCAGCAACGTCGAATACGGTAGCTTTGTGCATCGGTTTCGCTCCTGCCGGTTGGAATCAAGTTGCGGGACGCGGCGCTCGGCCGCGTCCCGCGGATGTTCTTATTGTTGGGAACGCCGTCGCGTCATCATGCGGCGCGAAGCCAGCGCGGCAGGCCGAACAGGTCGCAAATGACGCGAAACTCCTCGGCGGTGTCCGGCTGATCTTCCGGCGTCCTGCGCAGGCGTTGGTCCCACACCTTGTTGATGCTGTCCTGCGCGATCGCCGGGGCGATGGTGAACGAGGCGATCGTCGTCAGCCCGTTTAGGCTGAACGTGAAAGCGTCTCGTCCTGATCGTGCTTTCCCGAACATGGTTCACCTCCTTGGCAACGATGTTTCGTCCAGGTCGCCGGCCCGGTCTTCCGAGCCGACGTTGCCAGACTATGGGCGGCAGACGCGCCTCTCAAACGAAAAGAATTCAGCCGGAGGATGAGAAAAATTCAGCCGGCGCTGGCGAAGCTCTCGCGGATCCAATTGCGCAGCGCCGCAACGGCGGGATCGCCGGCTCGGTCGGGTGCGCAGGCGGCAAAGTAGCTGACTTCGGCAACCAGGTCCTGCTTGAAAAGCCGCACCAGCGCGCCGGCCTCGAAGTAGCCGTCGGCCATCGGCACGGGAACGAGCGCCGCGCCGAGGCCGCGCTCGGCGGCGCGGACTGCGGCGATCATGGAATCCAGTCGGATGACCTTAGCGCCTGCCGGGATCTCGATTCCCGACTGCTCGGACCAGTTCGACCAGGCCTTCGGTCGCGTCTCGTGCACGATGATCGGGAACGGGCTCACGATCTTCTTCTGCTGCACTTTGAGGGTGGCGCGGAACTCGGGCGACCCGGCCGGCACCATGCGCAGCGGGAAGAGCAGGTCGGTCAGTAAATCCGAAGGCGGTGTCCGAAACAAGCGAATCGACAGGTCGGCGTCGGCAGGGTGTTTCTCCTGCGTCTCGTCGCTGGTACTGACGCGGATATCGATCTCCGGGTGCTCCGCTGAAAATTCCTTCAGTCGCGGCACGAAGAGTTCGCTCGCGAAAAACGGCTGCACGGACACGCGCACGGTGCTTCGCTGTCCGCGCGTCTTGAACTTCGCCGCGATCGCATCGAGCTGCTCGATAAGCGGACCGGCTTCCTCGTAGAGCGCCTTACCCTCCGACGTCAGCGTCAAGGTGCTGCCTCGATCGAACAGCTCGACGCCGAGCTCCTGCTCGAGGTTCTTGATCTGATGACTGACGGCCGACGACGTCACCGCCAGGACGTCGCCGGCAGCCTGAAAGCTGCCGTAGCGCGCGGCGAGGCAGAAGGTCCGCAAACCGCGCAGCGACGTCTTGCCGGCCGCACTCTTTGCCGTGCCCTTTTTTGTTGCCATCGCCGACCTAGCGACCCTGGAAGATCTGCTTCGGCGTACGGTCCACGAAGAACAGCCCCCAGTGCTTCTCGGCGCCGAGCGGGTTGTCAGGATTGCCCTTCCACGGCTCGTCGAAGGCTTCGAAGAAGAACACCGTCACGTTGACCGCCTCCGCCCATTCATTGAGCTCGTGGTAGTAGCGAGCCTGATTCGCCTCGTTCGCCTGATCGCCAAACTCCGTTGCTGTCGTCGCCCAGCCCGCCTCGAGGATCGCCAGCGGCTTGTCCGGCAGCGCCTCTGCGACGCGCACCATATTTTCGATGGTGTAGGCGAGCCCCTCGTCGATCGATTTTCCTTCCCAGACGGGATAGGTGTGCACGCCGATGAAGTCGACGACGTCGGCAAGCGGGGCGCCGTCCTTTATCCACCACTCGTAGTTGTCGGCGACGGTCACGGGCTGATCGATCTCCGCCCGCACCCGTCGAACGTAGTCGATAACTTTATCGAGAGGCACCATGTGATCGTTCCACTCGACCAGCGCTTCGTTGCCGACGTTGACGGCGACGACGATATCACTGTAGCTCTTGGCGAGCGCGATGCCCCGATTGACCTCGGCCTCATTGAGAAAAGCGTTCGCCGTGAGCTCCTCGTCGGGTATCGGCTCGTCGAGCCACGGACATCCTTCGTGGTTGCTGACCTCCGCACGCAGCCAGATTCCCAGCAGCACCTTGATCGGCACCCCGCTGGCACGGATCAGCTCGAGCGTCGTCCGCGTGTTCTCACCGGTGTCGTAAAGACGAATCAGACGGAAATCGTGGTCCGCAAGAATCTCCAGGTCCTCGAGGATCTCCCCGTCGCTCGGATTGACGGCCCCGTAGCCGCGGTCCGGATGCTGTCCCTCACGAAAGCCGGAGTACGCGACCGCCTTGACTTCGCCGGCGACGAGATTATCGGGCGTCTGCTCGACGCCCGGTGTCGAGCCGTTGCCGCCGCAGCCCGAATACAGCGCGACTAAGACGACGAGCGGAATCAGGCGATGATGCAGCCGCGTTGAGTAGGACATACCGACGTGCTCCGCTTCAGGACCTGACGAGTATTTTCTCGAGCTCCTCGAGAGAGCGACCCTTCGTCT
This sequence comes from Woeseiaceae bacterium, assembly GCA_041598895.1. GTDB lineage: Bacteria > Pseudomonadota > Gammaproteobacteria > Steroidobacterales > Woeseiaceae > UBA1847. The sequence continues at coordinate 5,234 of JBFHXQ010000150.1, forward strand.
CGGGCAGGATACGCATGACGAAGAACAGGCCGATCACCGCGATGATCCCGTAGATCAGAAACGTGGTTGCATTGCCGAACGTCTCCAACTCCCACGGAAAGATGAAGGTGACGAGAAAGGCGACGATCGAGTTGATCGGCCCGACAAACGATATCGCTGTCGCTCGCACATTGTTCGGGAATAGCTCCGAAAACAGCACCCACATGATCGGTCCGAGCGACATCGCAAAACTCGCGACGAAACCGAGGATCGCGAACAGGATCAGCTTCGGGTTTGTCTCGATAGCGGCATTGACGAGTTCGAGCTCGAACTGACCGTAGGCGTCGTCGCCGATCGCGGCCGTTGCCGCCTCGCGGAACGCGATGTCGCTGTCGTACGTCACACCGGCAATCGTCGAAATGGCCGCGCGATCGAGGTCAGCCGGCAGCTGATCGACCGCGTCGCGATCGAGCGTGTACGTCGCGGCGCTGAACGCGTAGGCGAGCGCCAGCATGCAAACGGCGATTCCCGTCATGCCGAATCCCAGCAGCGGCCGGCGACCGAGTTTGTCGATCAGCGCCATCGCGAGGATCGTGAACACCAGATTGACCAGCCCAACGAGCACCGCCTGCATGAATGCGGCATTGGTGCCGATGCCCGACTGTTCGAAGATCATCGGGGAGTAGAAGAACACCGAGTTGATGCCTGTAATCTGCTGCAGGATGCCCACCGAGATGCCGATCGTGAGCACGAGCTTCATGGACGGATGGAACAGCGCGCGTATCGGCACGTGATCGATATCCGCTTCCTCGGCGATGCTGTCGTGGATCGCCTTCAGGTCCCGGGCCGCCTGCTCCGGACCGCTGACGCGCTCCAGCACCTCGAGCGCCTCGTCCTCGCGTTTCGACAGCGCGAGCCAGCGCGGACTCTCGGGCACGAACAGCAGCGCGAAGAAGTAGACGATGGCAGGCAGCGTCTCGACGCCGAGCATCCAGCGCCAGTTCCAGTCGCCGAGGCGCAGCGCCTCCGCCCAGGCGAGGTCCGACTGGCCGACCGTAAGAATCAGGTAGTTGCTGAAGAAGGCCGCCGAGATACCGATGACGATATTGAGCTGATTGAACGACACCATGCGGCCGCGGATCTCGGCCGGCGCGATTTCGGCGATGTACATCGGCGCGATGATCAGCGCCGCCCCGACGCCGAGTCCGCCGACCATGCGCGCAATGACAAGCAGCACAAAGTTCGGCGCGACGGCGGACGCGATCGCCGATACGGCGAACAGCAGCGCCGCGACTTTCAGCACCGGGCGGCGACCGAAGCGGTCGCTGACGGGGCCGGCGAACACCATCGCGACCGTCGCCATCAGCGCCAGCGACGATACCGAGAAACCGAGTTCGAGCGGCGTTAGCTCGAATTCGAGCTCGATAAAGCGGATGACGCCGGAGATAACCGACGCGTCGAATCCCATCAGGAAACCGCCCAGCGCAACGATCAGCGCGACCCTGGCGGTGAATCGCGTGCTCTTCTTCACTGATGCGGCCCCGGCAAGTCAGTCGCCGGCGACGACGCGGAAGTCCGCGCCGAGCTCGGCTTCGGAGCTGCCGCCGACCCAGAGATGGAACTCGCCCGGCTCGGTTATCAGTTTGTTGTTGCGGGCGTAGAAGGCCAGATCGTCGGTGTGCAGCTCGAATTCGACGGTGACGGTCTCGCGTGCACCGATGCGCAGGCGTTTGAAGCCCTTGAGCTCCCTGACCGGACGCGTGACGTTGCCGACGAGATCGCGGACGTAGAGCTGCACGACCTCGTCCGCGGGGATGTCGCTGTTGTTCAGCACATCGACGCTGACCGTCAGCGATTCGCCGATCCCGAACTCTTCTGCGCTCAGGCGGATGTTGTCGTAGTCGAACGTCGCGTACGACAGGCCGTGTCCGAACGCGAACAAGGGCGTGTAGCCCGCATCGAGATGGAACGCGGTCATGCCCGTCGACAGCTGCGGTGCCTTGGCATCGATCTCGTCGATC
>JBFHXQ010000151.1:0-7228 GCA_041598895.1 Woeseiaceae bacterium
GCAGCTGGCCGGTTTGCTCGTATTCATTTTTGTTTTCGTCCCGGCGCTCGTAGCCGCACTGAACACGCTGCAGATCGAGGCGATATCGCGGCCGGCAACCGACATGCTGAGCGCGTTCATGGCCGCGATCCCGGATATCTTTGCCGCAGTCATCATCCTCAGCATTGCGTACGTACTTGCGCGATTCATCTCCGGTCTCATTGCGCAGCTTTTGGAGGGACTCGGCGCGAATGCGTTGCCTCAAAAGCTCGGATTCAAGGCCATGACCGCAGACGGGTTCGCGCTGTCGAAATTCGTAGGCACCGTCGTCAGCGTGTTCATCATGCTGTTCGCGACCGTCGAAGCCGCCAACCAGCTCGGTTTCAGCCAGGTTTCGGACATCGTCGCAACGCTGATCGAATTCGCGGGCCAGGTGCTTCTGGGCGGCATCATCCTGGTGGCCGGTTTCTGGATCGCGGGCCTCGCACACGCCGCCGTCATCAAGGTTAGCGGCGAGTCCGCGGCCGCGCTGGCGGGTATCTTGCGCGCCGCGATTCTCGGACTCGTGCTCGCGATGGGTTTACGAGCCATGGGCATAGCCGATGACATCGTCAACCTCGCATTCGGCCTGGTCCTGGGCGCCGTCGCGGTCGCATTCGCGCTGTCGTTCGGGCTGGGCGGGCGCGAAGCCGCAGGCAAGCAAATGGAATACTGGCTGTCGAATCTTCGAAACAACAAGTAATATCGCCGGTTCTTCGCGACCCTCAAGGTCGAGAAACGCACAGAAACTTGGAGGAAAACATGAAAACGTTGAATTATCTCGCACTGCTTGCCGCGGCATCCCTGCTAGGCGCCTGTGGCGGCGGCAGCGACTCGGCCAAAGATGAGGGCGGTGTCGCCGACACGATGAAATCCATGAAGAAAGACGCGGGTGAAGTTGCCGACACGATGGCGGACAAGGGCGGCGACATGATGGAGGCAGTCAAGGAAGAAGGCGGCGGCATGATGGAAGCGGCCAAGGAAGAAGGTGCCGAGATGATGGAAGCGGCCAAGGAAGAAGGTGCCGATATGATGGAGGCAGCCAAGGAAGAAGGTGCCGATATGATGGAAGCGGCCAAGGACAAGGCAGAGGCGCTGAAGGACAAGTTGGGTCAGTAAGGCCGCCGCTTAGGGCGCTTTTCGGCCGTGGGCAGGATTTCGGCACAGCCGTCCAAAGGTGGCGCTGAGACGCGCAAGGTGTCAGACCAGCCGATCGAGATCACCGACCCGTTTGCCCGCAGGCTCTTGGCCCAATACCTCGAACGCCGGGCCGCTGACGTCGCCATGCTTCGCAAGGCGGTCGCGTCCGGCGATTTCGAGGCAGTTGCCCGGTCCGGTCACAACCTGTACGGATCGGGCGGCGCGTACGGTCTCGACGAAATCTCCCGGCTGGGCGCCGACCTCGAACGGGCCGGGATAGCGGGCGCCGCTGAGCGCGCTCGCGAAATAATTAACGATCTGGAAGCTTTCATTCGCCGGGTTACGCTCGTCTGACCCCGGGCTTGACGTCCGCGCCGCGGCGTCATTTTAAATAATCCCTTTTAAAAAGCGTCGCTTACGTCGGGACAAGGGCTCCCGGGCGGCCCGGCACCGGACATCCATCGAGGGCGCCGATACCGTTTATAATGTTGCCCCGCGCGGCCTACAACGATAACAACCCGCGCCATGTTGCCGACCCTTACGGGTTCGGAAAAAATAACAGGGGAGACCATTGCGAGTCGCAATCCTCGAGGACGATCCGGATCAGGCCGAGATCATCAGTCGCTGGCTGACGGCGGCCGGTTACCGGGTGTTCGCGCATGCCGACGCGCAGGGATTCCTGCGCGCAGCCCGCCGGGAAAGCTTCGACCTGTACGTGCTCGACTGGGTCCTGCCCGAGCTCAGCGGCATGGACGTGCTGCGCAAGCTGCGGCGGGAGATGGATGACTTCACGCCGACGCTGCTTGCTACGGTCAGGGACGACGAGCGCAGCGTTGTACGGGCTCTCGAAGCAGGTGCCGATGACTATCTCGTGAAACCCATTCGCCGGGCCGAATTGATTGCTCGCGTCAACGCCGTTCTGCGCCGGGCGACCGGTGTCCGCAGCACTGTCAACGACGTCGACGCTGGGCCTTACGAACTGGATCATGGCCGCCGGGTCGCGATACTGCGAGACGAGGAGATTCCGCTCACCTCACGCGAGTTTGCGCTGGCAACCTTTTTTTTCCGCAACGCCGGCAAGCTGATGTCCCGGAGCCACATTCTCGAAGCGATCTGGGGCATCGACAGCGACAACGTTTCGACACGCACCGTCGATACCCATGTCAGCCGCTTACGCAAGAAAATGCAGCTGAACGCCAAAAACGGCTGGAAGTTGTCGGCGGTGTATCAGCACGGCTACCGTATCGAAAAGGTCGCCGCAGAGCTCAACGCTCAAACCTAGACGCACGGGAGACTTATGTCCATGGCGAAGAAACCGGGTTCAAAACAAAACCCATCCGCGACCGGAGACACGGGCATGGACGGCAATGTCGACCAGATTCGCGAAATCCTGTTCGGCGGCCAGATGCGCGACTACGAACAGCGGTTCGCGAATCTCGAAATGCGCATGAATGACACGATCGACAAGCTGAGTCGTCGTTTCGAAAAGCGAATCGAGCAGGCCATCGCGCAATCGAGAAAAGACGTCGACAAGATCACCGAGCAGCTGAAGAGCGAGCGCAAGGAACGGCTCTCGGAATACAAGCAAAGCGTCACGGAACTGGAGAATCTGACGAATCACGTCGAAGCCTGGTTCGCCGAAATCGACGAGCAGTTCGACGCCGAGAGCAAGGAGCTGCGAGCGGCGCTGCGGAATCAGGCCGACGAGCTGACCACGTTGCTCAGCGAGTCACGCAGCGCAGCGGAATCAAAAGTCGATACCGAGTCCCTGGCCAGACTGCTCGGCGAATTCGCTGATAAATTGCGCAAGCAGGCGCGCTAGCTCGCGCGTTCGCGCGGTCAGCGCCCCGCAATCGTCGATGAACGACCTCGACAAGCTCAAACAGCTGCTGTTCGGTGCCGAAAAACAGGCACTGGACTCGATCACGCAGCGCGTCGAGCGCCGGGAAGACCGCGCGGTCGACGTGGCAGACATACTTCCCGAGGCGATACACGACAGCCATAAACGCAGCAAGGATCTCGTCGAGTCACTGCGTCAGCCGGTAGGCGAATGCCTCCAGCAGGAATTTCACGATGACCCGCAAACCTACAGCGATGCGCTATATCCCGTCATCGGCCCGGCCATTCGAAAGTCCATCATGCAGACGCTGCGGACGTTTGCCGAGCAGGTCAATGCGGCTGTCGAACAAAGCCTGACGCCGCGGGGACTGAAGTGGCGCCTGCAGGCTGCACGTGCCGGCGTACCTTTCGGTGAATTCGTGTTGCAGAAGACGCTCCTGTACCGCGTCGAGCAGGCGTATTTAATCAGTCGCGAGAACGGTCTCCTGATCAGTCACGTGCACCACGAGGCTGCGAAGATCAAGGACAGCGATGCCGTGTCGGCAATGTTTACGGCGATCCAGGATTTCGTGAAGGAGTCATTTTCGCCGGACCGAACCGGGCGGCTCGAATCTGCCGACATGGGAGAGTTCACGCTCTGGGCCGTGCACGGACCGCACGCGCTGTTGGTTTGCGTCATCCGTGGCGTGCCGCCGCGGTCCCTGCGGCCCGAACTCAGCGCGATTCTGGAACGGTTGCACTTTCGCTACGGTGATGCAATACGCACCTACTCCGGGGACACCTCCTCGGTTCCCGACGTCGAAGGTGAGCTCGAAAGATGTCTTCGATTTCAGGCGCGCCAGACGAAGGAAGACGGTCAGTCACGGCGACTGACACTCCCGATCATGCTGCTGTTGTTCGCGCTTGTGGCTCTGCTGCTGTATCTGGGCGTTGCCCGCTGGATGCACTCGCAGGCGCTCAATCGACTGATCGATACGATCCAGGGGACGCCCGGCATTTATCTTTCGGAGAGCCAGCGGAAGGACGATCGCATAGTCCTGCGCGGCCTTCGGGATCCGCTCGCGCCACCGATCGCCGAGATCGCCGCATCTGCAGGCGTCGCGGCGGAGGATATCGACGCGGACCTCAGCGCCTATCAGTCACTCGATCCCGAGATCGTGGCGCGGCGCGCAGCCAGTGCGTTCGGCCATCCGGACGGCGTATCGTTTGCCGTCGACAGCGGACGCCTGCACGTCAGCGGCCCCGTGACGCCCGACCTGAGAGACAGAATTCTCGCCGGTTTGCCGCTTCTGGCCGGCGTCAACGCCGTCACGTTCACAGTCGGCGACAACGAGCGCGAGGCAATTACCCGGCAGCTGTTGCAGCCGCCCGGCTCGGTGACGTTGACGGCGATTGAGGACGAAATACGCGCGACCGGCAGCGCACCCGCCGCCTGGCTGACACGCGCGGAGCAGCGCCTGGCGCAAGCGGAGCTGGGCTGGAACGTGAATCTCACCGCCGTCGACAATGGTGAGAGCGAGCGATACCTCGCCGCCCTGAGCGCGCTCGACGGACAGCAATTCTATTTTTCGTCCGGAACGACGTTTCGTGCCGATGACGGCGATCGCCTTGCTGCGTATGCCCGCAAGCTGCTGGCGCTCGCGACCTCGGCGGACGAACTCGGCGAACAGATTCAGGTCGTAGTGACGGGTTTCGCCGACGGCTCGGGCACGCCGGAAGCAAACGCTGAGCTGTCGCGCCGGCGCGCCGACATCGTCGCCGACATCCTCCGTGCCGCCGGGATCGCCGCCGACACGATCGCCGTCCGGGCGGAGCCCGCGCTTACGGCAACGCCCGTTATCGACCGGGATCTGCGGCGCGTCACGATTGACATCGTACCTTCGGAAGAAGCGAATCCGGAATGACGCTCGTCACGTCGAAGATCTGCATCGTCGGCGACTTTGCGGTCGGCAAGACCAGTGTCGTGGAGCGTTTCGTCAACAACCATTTCTCTGATCGCTACCTGACGACGGTCGGCGTCAAAGTGGATACCAAGGAAATCGAGCTTCCGCGGCATTCAGTTTCTCAGAAGCTTGTGATCTGGGACGTCGCAGGATCGGATCGCTTCGGGCCTGTGGAATTTGCTTACCTGCGAGGGTCTGCGGGCCACATATTCGTCGCAGACGGCACGCGCTCACTGTCGCTCGATGCTGCGCTCGCACTGCGTGATCAGATCATCGAGCGGTACGGCTCGCAACCGTCCGTACTGCTGCTGAACAAGCGCGATCTCGCCAACGCGTGGGAAATAAACGATGCCCGCATTGACTCATTGCTTGACAGGTTCGACGCGGTATTTCGAACCAGCGCAAAAACCGGCGACGACGTCGAGGAGGCCCTCACCCGGCTGTCCGAATTGATCATCGAGCGTGAGCTCGAGTCGTCGTGATGGCGCTCCCCGACGTAGTCGTCGAGCATTTGCAGGACAGCTTTGTCGCCAGGACACGGCCATTTTGTTTCCTGATCGATGAACATGCGGTCCTGCTTGACTGCTGGGGCGAAGGGGCGTGGTGCCGGCTTGAAGGCATCGAACCCGGCACGAACATGCTCGAGGCGGCGCCATACCTGCACGGCATGCTCGTGAATGAATCGGTGCAGGTCGAATTCATCACGATCGCAACCGATGTCATCGTCCACCTGTACGTGGTGCCGAGCGGGAGGCGACACTACGTGATTCTGCTCGACGCCGCCGGCGAGCATGCGTTCCTGCAACAACGGCAGCAGACTTCGAATGACATGCGCCTGCTGCATGCGAGTCAGCAACGGCTCATCGGTCGACAGCGCGCCCTGATCGGGGAACTCGTCGAGGCGAAGTCCGAGCTCGATCATCATCGCCGCGAGGCGGAACGCAGCAGTTCGAGCAAGAGCCGCTTCATCGCGATGATGTCGCACGAATTTCGCACGCCGCTCGCTTCGATCATCAACTATGCCGATCTCGCGCTCGACGAAGAGACCGGGCCCGGCGATGTCAGGAAGAGCCTCGAGGCGATCGGCCGATCCGCGCGGCATCTGACCTCGCTCGTCGAGGCACTGCTGGACGACGCACGCCTGGACGCCGGCCAGCTGGAGCTCGCGGAAAAAGCGTTCAACCTGACGGACCTGCTGACCGATCTCGCGGCCATGATGGCCCCGCTCGCCGCGGAAAAAGGCCTGTCCTTCGCAACGCGAGTTGATGCGGACGTGCCTGTGCACATCGTCGCCGACGAGGTTCGCCTGCGCCAGATTCTCATCAACCTGCTCGGTAATGCGATCAAGTTCACGGAGGACGGCGGCATCGAGTTGATCATCACTTACCATGACTCCCGGCTCGTCGCGACGGTGGCCGACACCGGGCCGGGAATCAGCGCGGAGGATCAGGAGAAAGTGTTTCGCGCGTTCGAGCGGGGCAGCGCCAGCGCCGCGACCGGCGCCGGGCTCGGGCTCACGATCACGCTGCGCCTGGCGCAACTCATGGGCGGCGAAATCACGCTCGATTCCTCGCCGGGCCAGGGCTGCACCGTCAGTTTGCATTTGCCGGTAATCACCTCGGGCGCGGGTCACATCGGTTCCGACGAAATCCTGCCTGCGCCCGACGCGGATGTCCGAGCTACCCGCCCCGCAAGTATTCTCGTCTGTGACGACGATGAGGACATGCTTGCATTGGTCGAGCACTATCTGCATCGCGCTGGCTACGGACTCATCACGACGGCGGACGGCAAAGAAGCGATCGACAAGGCCATCGCGTACGATCCCGACCTCGTGCTTCTCGATGTCAACATACCCGGCGTGAGCGGAATCGAAGTCGCGTGTCGCCTGCGAAGCCGGGGGTTCGCAAAACCCATCGTCGCTCTTACCGCGTCCAAACTGAGTGCCTCCGAACAGGCCGGCTTCACAACCTGCTTTCGCAAACCGGCCGCGATGCCGGCGCTGCTCGCTGAAATAAAGCGTCTCACCCACGCTGCGTGAGCGGGTGGGGCTTTGCGCCGCCGTCAGTCGCCGATCCCGCGATTGTTAACGATTGTTGCAGAACGCCGAGCCCATGAATCAATGGGTTAGACTACGCGAGCTGAGATTCCCGCCGTCCGAAGCTAGAATCTCGCCTCGTTAAAACACCATTGGGGAACCAAGCAATGCTCGAAGAATTCAAACAATTTGCGATGCGTGGCAACGTCGTCGACATGGCCGTCGGTATCATCATCGGCGGCGCGTTCGGCAA
>JBFHXQ010000152.1:0-7227 GCA_041598895.1 Woeseiaceae bacterium
TATTGCTCACGAATAATAATGTCCGGGATGAATTCTGCGGGGCGCTCACGTTCTTCGAGAAGCTCGGCTGCCTGAGCGCACCAACGATCGATGCTTGCCAGCAGGCCCGTCAGTTCGATCTGCGCGACCGCTCGTCGACCCGTGTCCGCGCTGAGCGCCGAGACGATCTCGTCGGCCGCGGCTGCAAGCGTATCTTTCCAGCGCTTCATGACGGCGACGCGCCGATCGATGCCGGCATCGCGCCACGTGCGCTGATTCGCGCGCAGCTCGTCGGCAATCGGACGAATCTGCTCGTCCGTAGCGACGCAAATCTCGTAGTCGTCCTTGCCCGTGCGGGGATTACGAACTTTCAGCGTCTCAGCCATTGCTCTCGGCCGCGTTGACGAAGTCGAGGATCACCTCGGCGGCGGCGTCCGGGTATGCGTTCAGAAAACCGTGGCCCCAGTCGGGAAAATCGATTCGGTGCGCCTCGGGGAGCAATGCATCCGCGCGTTTCGTCTGTTCATGGCAATCGTCCGCCGGATTGAGGATGAGCAGCGGATGCGTAATCGACCCAAGACGCTCGTTGTACGTCGATGCATAGGCGAAAGCGGCGCGATGGCCCCATTCATACGCATCACCGGCGCGCAGATTTTCCGCGAATGAGTCGGCAAGCATCTGCAGCGTAACCCCGGGTCCGCGATGTGCGACGACGCGTTGCCAGCCTGTCCGAAAGCGCGTGCCGGCCTCATCAATCGAAACAGGTGCGTAGGTTTCCATGAGCTCCTGCTGTTCTTCGCGGGTAAACACCGGCGCCGATATATTGACAATGCTCGAGACATCGGCGGGCCGCTGCGCGGCAGCTTCGACAGCCACCATCGACCCTGTATGGTAGCCGACGAGATGCACGGGCAGTGCGACGAGTGCGTCGATGGCGGCCCATGTGCTCCGGGCATAGTCCGCAATGCTGACCGGCGGGTCGGCCGGCGGTAAATCCGATTCGCCGTGGCCCGGGTTGTCGGGCGCGATCACGGCCCGCTCGGCAGCCAGGTACGGCATCACATCGGCGTAACTTCGCCCCGACTTCGGACTCATGTGCAGACATACGATCGGTTGCCGCGTCGCCATTGCAGGCTCGGCGACCCGGCAGTGCACCTGTCCGAAAGGGCCGTCAATAAACAGGCGGCGGACGCGTGGCAGCTCGGCTGGCGTCATCGGCGTAGCGTATCGGTGCTCAGCTGATTGAGCTCGACGACGAAACCGTCCGGATCCGTCAACACGCTGACCATCACGGGAATGGTTCCTTTGCCGTCGTACGATGGATACGTCGTTTTCGCCGGTTCTGACAGCACGCGCACGCCGGCGACGCTGCGTGCCCTGGCGAACGTCGCGTCGAGGTCATGTGCGTTGAAGAGCAGCACGACGCTGCCGGTGCTGAACGGCGTGGCGCCCTGATGGGGTGGCGGGGACACGGGTTTCAGGTACTGGAGCAGGCCGATGATGCCGACGTAGTCGTCATTGGCGCGCAGGAAGACGAGGCGCAGGGCGCGCTCCGCCTGCGCGTCGCTCGGAGCGCTGCGCGGTGTTCGGATGTGATTGTCGTAAATGACGCGCAGGCCGAGGGCGTCGCGGTAAAACGCGAGGGACCGGTCGATGTCCCGCACGACGAGCGTCGTGCGCCGGATATCAATCGGCACACGATCCGCGTCAGGCACGGGTGCCGCGCTGAGCAGCGGCGCGGCCAGGATGCAAAGCGCGAGCAAGATTCTGGGCATGGCGCCTCCCGAGGGGCGTCCGATCAACGCGGCCGCCGGCAAAGAGCATTTTGTTATATCATTATGGCATCTTAGCCGATTTGCCGCCGACAGGGGGATAAGCAATGGCGAAACATGCTGCGACAGTGCCGCGCGTTGCCGGCGACGTATTTCTCGTGCTTGCCTACGACGGCGACGGTAGTGCCGAGGCGCGCGACCGCGAGCTCGAGGGACATCTCGATTACATCGAGAGGCACTGCGAGCACTACCTCGTTTGTGGTCCGCTCAGACATCCGGGCGAAAAAGAGCTAATGGGGAGTTTTTTTCTCGTTCTTGCCGACAGTGAAGCCGACGCACGTGAGCTGGTGTCCGGCGATCCTTACGTGCAATCGGGCATGTATGCCGAGATCAAGGTACATGAGGCAACGCCGTCGGGCGGGCATTTCATGGGCGGCGTGATCTGGGAGTCGGCCGAGGCAATTCGTGCACGCGCGTCGTAGCCTTCGATGAGGGCACCGACTTCTCCGACGCCCGCCGAATTTGTCTTGCGACCGGGGTGTTATTCATGCGTGTTCATCGCACGAGCAGCCGGCGGCAGGAACAATTAAGACAAATAAATAATCAGCCGAGTTTCCGAACACGAAACAGGGAGAGCCGCGATGACCACGTATTTGTTTCTCAAGTGGGCGCACATCATTGCGATGGCGTACTGGTTGGGAGGCGAGTGGGGCGTGTTCAATGCGTCCCGACCGATCACGAACGCGACTCTGAGTCTCGAGGAGCGCACCCGGCACATGGAGACCGCGTACCGAATCGACATACTGCCACGTACCGGCATCATTTTGCTGCTGCCACTCGGCCTGCACATGGGCGCGATCGGCGGCTATCAGCCGCTCACCGGCTCCTGGATCACTGGCATGTGGATCGCCGTCGCCGCATGGCTGTCGATCACGTATTCCGCGTATTTCAAGCGCGGCACCGATATCGGCCTCACGCTGACGAAATTGGACGAGGCCATTCGCTACGTCGTGATTCCACTACTGATCGGCTTTGCCATCTACTCGTTGCTAACGCGCTGGCCGTTCCCGCAGGGCTGGTACGCGGCAAAGGTAGGTCTTTACGGCGTTGCGTTGATCATCGGGCTCATACTGCGATTCATCATGCGCGACTGGGTCATTCAGTTCCGCAAGCTGGCCGCCGGTCCGGATCCCGAGGCCGAAGCAAAGCTCGACAAGCGCCTCGCGTTCGGGCGCGGCATTGCCTACGTGTACTGGATCGTGATCGGCACGGTCGCACTTTTCGGCGTCTTCAAGGGCGCCGTGCTGTTGTGAACGTGTCGAGCAGATAAGCGCCATGGCTTCGAAATACGCCGAGTTTCGCTTCGGCTGGCCCGTCGTCTTCGCGTCGGCCATCGGCATTGGCCTCGGCATGTCACCGCTGCCGTTTTACACGATCGGCGTATTCGCGCAGCCGCTGGCCGCCGAATTCGGCTGGGGCATCGACCAGATCATGCTGGCGCTCGTGATTTTCACGATCAGCGCCGTGTTCACGAGCCCCGTTATCGGCTACATCACCGACCGCATCGGCCCGCGACGCGTCGTGCTTACGTCGATCATCGTGTTTTCGCTGACGATGATGTCGTTTTCTCTGCTCGATGGCTCGATTGCGCTGTGGCTCGGCATCTGGGCGGTGCTCGCGGTCTGCGGGGCGGGGACGCTGCCGATCACCTGGACGCGTGCGGTGAACAGCTGGTTTTTCGAGAAGCGGGGCCTTGCGCTCGGCATTTCGCTCGTCGGCACCGGTCTGTTCGGCCTGCTCGCGAAACAATACGCGTTTTTCATGATCAATCTGCTCGGCTGGCGCCTCGCCTACGTTGCGGTCGGCGCGCTGCCGCTCATTATTGCCTGGCCCATTGCGTACTTCATGTTTCGCGATGCCACCGATCCAAAGGTTGCCGACAAGGTTGCGCGAATGCGTCAGCAGACGCGCAAACAAACGCTTCGCTTCGGCGGGCTGACGCTGCTGCAGGCGCTGAAGGACTGGCGATTCTGGCTGCTGGCCTATGCGTTCGTGCCGATTTCATTTGCGGTAGGCGGGCCGATTCCCAATTTCGAGACGATGCTCGGACAAAAGGGCTTTTCGCCGCAGGACGCGGTGACCTTGGCGAGCCTCGTCGGAATTGCCGTCATCATCGGCCGCGTCGTTGGCGGGTTCCTGCTCGACCACCTGTGGGCACCGGGCGTCGCTGCCGTCATCCTGAGCCTGCCGGCCCTTGCGACGTGGATGCTCGCGCAGCCCGATCCCAGCTTCCTGTTTGCAGCCTCCGCAATCATGATCCTCGGCGCTGCGGCGGGCGTGGAGTACGACCTGATGGCGTATCTCGTGTCGCGGTATTTCGGCTTGCTGCATTACGCAGCGATCTATGGCGCGCTGTACGGGTTCTTCGCCCTCGGCGCCGGCATAGGTCCGGCGGTCTTCGGCGCGTTTTATGAGGCGACCGGCAACTACGACACGATTCTGAAGATATCGTCGCTGCTGTTTATCGTCGGGGCGCTGCCGTTGCTCCTGATGGGGCGTTACCGCGATTACACGATCGCAGCCGATTCTGAGACGACAGTGTAAGAGTTCAGTTTGCGACGATCTCGACGAGCGTGCCATCCGGTGCTCGCAGCGTGCCGGCCGGCTTCCCGGCGTAAACGACGGACTCGTGAATGGTCGCCGGCGTGATCCACAGGTCGCGGTTCAGGTCGGCAAGCCGATCGAATTCCGGATGCATGAGCGTACCGACCGCAACGCCCTGCGGCAGTTCGCCATCGTAACGCGGTCGCGCGGTCGCCTGGGGCGGGTACTGGTCGAGTTCCAGAAATACATCGCGTCCGTGCACCATCGTCGAGATGACGTGCAGGTCGTCGATCGGCAGGTCGAACGCATTCGCGAGCATCGTGTACACGATCTCGAGCCGATCACGGCCGATGTCGAGGCCTGCCTGTGCACGCATCCATTCGAGCGATGCTGCCATATCGGAACAGGCCATCACGAGGATGAACAGCCGGTCGATCAGCGCCTCGGCGCGCGGCAGATCGAATTCCGGAAGGTCGTCGCGGATCTGCGTGAGATAGACGATTTCGCCGTCGATACCCCGGACCTGCATCGGGTAGATGGCGTCCAGGCCCTCGATCTCCCGTGGCGGTCCGATGATCTCGAACGGCGAGGCCTGCATGCGCTCGTTCGCCGCGAGCACGTCGGTGACGCAGATTTCGATCGCGGCCCAGCCGTAGGTCCTGAGCGGAACGTAGTCCGGATGGATGCGGTTCTCGATAAGACGAAGATATATATCGTGCCCCGAAGCGGGGCGGAGAACTGCGTACCGACGGCCCGCGGCGCCCGGTGATCCCCAGCTTGCGGCGAGGCGCGTGTCCAGCTCACCGCGTTCGGCAATGCTGTAATCGAGCCATTCGCAGTAATTGTCCGAAGCGCGCTCGAGATGACTCACAGACAGGGTTGCGGCGCGCAGCAGTTTCACAAGGCGGGTTCCCGGGACGGTCGCGATCGATGAAGTCGACGACGCGAGGCGTGCGCCATCATCAATAGTTCTTTGTCAATGAATGACTTAATGTTAGGATTTTATAACAAATGCTTCAAGCGGGGGACGCATGCCGCACGCATTGCCGACGGTCACGCGGCGTTCCGTATTGATTGGTGCCTGTGGCGCGCTGCTGCCGGCGTTGGCCGGCCACGCGACCACGCCGCCCCGTGTCGTCGTGGCGGGCGCCGGCCTCGCGGGCCTCGTCGCGGCACTGAAGCTCGCCGAGGCCGGCGTGGACGTGCGCGTCATTGAGCAGTCTGCACGCGTCGGCGGTCGCGTCCGCACGGTCCGCGGCGAGCTGGCCGATGACGCCTGGGTCGACGTCGGCGGACAGACGGCGGGCCCGGGCTATGCGAACTTTTTCTACTACGCACAAAAGTTCGGACTCGAATTCGAGCGCCGGCAGCAGCCCGCGTTGCGCCGCGACGTTCTGATGCATCACGAAGGCAGGTTGTACAGCGTGAACGACCTGCGGCGGGGAGATCGCGCGTGGCCGGTCGCGCTGCACGCCGGGGAGCGGCCGGCCGCACCGCTGCGCCTGCTGCGGCATTATCTGCGGCCGATCGCGGTGGAAATCGGCTCGGCGGACAGAATTCTCGATCCGGCATTCGCTGACTACGACGCGCTGTCGCTCGAAGACCTACTGCGGCGCCTCGGCGCCAGCGAGCCGGCGATCGAGCTGATGGACCGCACGGCAAACTACAACAGCCTTGCGACGGTTTCCGCGCTTAGCGCGCTTCGCGACGCCGCGCGCAGCCTGTATTTCGAAGGCGCCGGCGCCGTGCATCTCGCCGACGGCAATGCGCGCCTGCCCGAGGCGTTTGCGGCGGCGCTCGGCGAACGCGTGTACCTCGAACACCGCCTCGAGTCGCTGCGTCAGAATGGCCATGGCGTCGCGTTGCGCATCAAGACGGGCGCCTCGATCGAGGTCTGGCAGGCCGAGCGCGTTATCATGGCGGTACCGTTCACCGCATTGCGTGCCGTCCGGTTCGACACGCCGTTGCCAAAGGAGCGTCAGGCGATTATCGACGAACTCCCGTACACCCAGGTCGCGCAGTGCTATATGCAAACGCGCAGCCGATTCTGGGAGCAGAACCACCGGGTGTCGGTGGTTTACAGCGATGGCCCGCTCGAGCGCTTGTTCGACGCGTCGGATAAGCTTGGCGGCGAGCGAGGTCTTCTGATCAACTGGATCAATGGCGCAGCTGTACAGCGCCTGACCGAGATGGATTCCGCGTACCATGCGACACTCGTCAAATCGGAACTCGCCAGGATCTGGCCGGGCAGCGGCGGACAGCTCGAGCGAATGTTCACGAACGATTGGAGTCGAAGCTACGCGAAGGGCGCCTACGCGCACTATGCACCGGGTCAGATGACGCGCTTCGCAATCGCCATACCGCAGCCGGTCGACCGCGTGCATTTTGCGGGCGAGCACACGGAGCTCGTTGCGCCCGGCATGGAAGGGGCGCTGGTGTCCGGCCTACGTGCCGCGAATGAAGTGCTCGACGCAACGGTCGCCCAAGCAGCATGAGCGGCGCACACTATACTTGCTGAATAAACGAGGACTGGATAGGACGCTATGAAAACAAATAAAGCAGTTTGTGCAATCCTGGCGCTTTCGCTTATGCCCATCGCGCAAAGTACCGCCCAGGATGGCATTGTGGAAATCGAGGAAGTGGTCGTCACTGCCCGCAAGCGTGCAGAAAGCCTGCAGGACGTGCCGATTGCGATTACCGCGTTCACCGAGACGACGATCGAGCGCGCCGGTATCGAGCGGCCTGCTGATTTCATTTCGCTGATGCCGAACGTGACGATCGTCGACACCGCGAACGTCGGCGACACGCAGGTCAGCATCCGCGGCATCGTGTCGACGCGCGACGCCGAATCGACGTTTGCCTACGTCGTCGA
>JBFHXQ010000153.1:0-7198 GCA_041598895.1 Woeseiaceae bacterium
ATGATCGACGCCGGCTTCGATCCGGCGTCGGTGACGAGTAAGTACCTCGAGGCGGTCGACGGCCCGATACCGTGGTACGTCGTTACGGCCGTCAGGTAGACGCTGCGTCGTCGAGCCGCGCAAACAATTCCTCGTAAAACGCGCGATGTTCCGCGAGACGCTCGGCAATAATGCTGTCGTCCGGCTCGAATGCGTCGATCGCCGCGCTGCTGCACGGTTTGCCCGCGGCGGCGAGACGCGCACAGGAATCGAGCCGATCGCGCAGTACGCAGATTTCCTCCGCCAGGAGCAACAGCTCGGCCACGACGCGCTCCGCAAACGGATCATCGCGCGGAGCGCGCGCAGCCTGTTGCGCTGTGACGATTTCCTGCAGGGACTCCATGTTCGGCGCAGCGTCAGAGCGGTGACGTCGTCGCAAATATGAGCGCCATCAGAACCGGAAGTTCACGGTCGCGCCGATCTGCCGGCCGCGCGGCAGCGTGATCCCGAAGCCGCGCGGCAGAATCGAGTTGCCGTTCGTATCGGTCATGCGGAAAAACAGCGGCCCGCAGTTTTCGCCTGTGCGAAACACGAACGGCGGCGGTGGACACGGTATGAACGGCGCGTTCACATACGCGCGACTGTCGATGTAGCGCAAAATATCAACCGCGGTATCGTCGTCGAACACGTTCTTGCCCCACAGCATCGCTTCCCAGCGCTCGCCGCGCATGCCGACCTGAACGCCGACCCGCGTCGCGGCGCCGGTCTTCGCGAGGTTGTGCACCTGCGCGTAGCGCGACGACTCGTAGGTCACGCTGCCCCCGAGAAACCACTCGCGACCGCCGTCCATCGGCTGCGTGAACATCGTCCGCAGCGACGCCTGGTGCTTCGACGAGCGTGGGGCCTCGTTGCCCGCGACGGAGCCGAACTGATTGACGCAGGCGAGGTACGTCGCTACCTGGTCCGGCGTCGAGAACGTCGGCGGTGGCACGCAGCCGAAGAACAGGGCCTGCTGGTCGTTGATGTACTCCTGGATCTCGGAATCGATGTACGCGTAGGTCGCGGAGAGGTTCCAGTTCTCCGCGATCAGCACGTCGAGCTCGGTCTCGAACCCGAGCACCTCGGTCTTGCCGACGTTCTCGATGAACGAGGTCAGCGTGCCGTCCGGACGCTGCGCATTGAACGTCAGCTGCTGGTCGTCCCAGTCGATGAAGAACAGCGCGCTGTTCCACTGAACGCGCCCGTCCTGCCAGCGCGATTTCACGCCGATTTCGAAATTGACAGACTCCTCCTCTTCGTAAGTCTCCACCGGCGCGCCCGGATCGTTGAAGCCGCCGGGCTTGTTGCCCTGGGCGATGTTGCCGTACACCGTGAGGTCGTCGCTGGCAAGCCAGGTCAGCGTGACGCGTGGCGTCAGGCTGTAAAACGTCTTGTCCTGCCAGGTCGTTTCGCCGACGCCGCCGATTGGGAAGAAGTCCTGCGACTTTCGGTCCTCCGCGTAGCGCAGCTCGAGCGTACCGCGCAGCGTGTCCGAGAAATCGAACTCGGCGCTGCCGAACAATGCCGTATTTTCCGTGATCAGCGATTCGGGAAAGCTGTTCGGCTGCTGCATTGCCAGCGCCGGGTCCAGTTCCCCGGGCGTGTCGACGAGCGGGTTGATGCGGTCATTGATCGGCAGATCGAATTCGGACAGGAGATAATACGCGCCCAGCGTCCACCGGAACGGCCGGTCCTCCGGCGAGCGAATCCGGAGCTCCTGCGACAACGTGTCCGTCTCTTCTTTCTGTATGCGCCAGAACGAGCCGCGAAGGTCGTCGATAAACGCGAAACCGTACAGGTACAGGAGCGGGTCATAGGCTGCGTAGGACACGTCGATTTGCCGATCCAGGTCCTCCGTCTGGAACCCCGTCACGCTTTGCAGCGTGTAGCCGCCCGCAAAATTCCAGTCGAGCGTCAACGCCGAGCGGAACAGGTCACGTTCCATGCCCGCGTCGGGCAAAAAGTCCGTACGTGCCTCGACCGTATCGCTGACGCGGACCTCGCCGCAGTAATAGCCGCGCGACGCAGGTCTGGTCGCATCGTTTGCGAAGCAGTTGTTCAGGTCCGCGCCCTGCAGCCACAAGGCAATGTGGTCGTCATCATCCTGCTGAAACGTCAGGCGCAGCGTGCCCTCAAAGCTGGAATTCGGCGTAAACATCAGCTTGGCCGTGATCGTGTCCGTGTTCTCGGACCCCACATCCGACGAATCGATCAGATTCGTGTATTCGCCTCCGTACTCGTAATGCGACGCGGCCAGGTAGTAATAAAGGCGGTCCTGGACGAGTGGGCCGGTCACCGAGGCGAGCAGGTCGAACTCGTCGTGTTCAGCACCGGTCACCGACACGCGCCCGCTGTGCTCGTTGCTCGGTTTTTTCGTGATGTAGTTTATTGCACCTGAAAACGTGGCCCGTCCGTACAGCGCGGCCTGCGGGCCCTTGATGATTTCCACGCGTTCGAGATCCTGCATCTCCGTCGATACGATCGAGCCCGGCACGTATACGCCGTCGATGAAAAACGACGCATTCGCCTCGCCCAGAATGTTCGACATGCCGCGGACGACGGGTCGGTCCGGCAGGGATCGCCCGAACGCCGAAACGAAGGAGAACCCGGGCGTGAATGCCGCGAGATCGCTGGGGTTGCGAATCTGCAGCTGCTGCAGCGTCTGCCCGGAGAACGCCGTGACTGCAATCGGCACCTCCTGCAGGCTTTCTTCCCGCTTTCGCGCCGTGACGACGATTTCCTCGAGCGTGAGTTCGGCGCCACGTTGCGTCTGTTGCGCCGACGCGGCGCTGGCAATCGCCAGCACGATGAGGCCTAGCAACGCGCTACTCGCTGTCCTGATCTGTGTTCTCATTGTTTTGTCTCCCCTAGGTGCCGGGCGCGCCGGTCAATCAGTTTTCCTATTTTCTAACAGTGCGTCAATCTCATCGACGAAATCGTCATACGACTTCTTCCCCTGAATTCGCTTCGCGACGCTGCCATCTGCATGAATCAGATACGTTGTCGGCAGCAGCTCGTTCCAGACCGGATCGACGACGCTGACGATCGAATCCATGTCCGGTGTACTGCGCAGGTAACTCGAGAATTCGGGAAAGTGTTCGCGCCTGAACGCGTCGACACGGTCGAAATCGGCAGGATCGTCCATCCCGACCGCCACGAGGGTCACGCCGTCGTCCGCAAAGCTGTCCTCTACCCGCATCAGATCCGGGATTTCCTTGAGGCACGGCACGCACCAGGTTGCCCATAGATTCAGGATTACGACGCGGCCGCGTTCTCTGTCGAGCACGGCGCGCAATTCGTCGCTGGATATCGGCATGAGTCCCGCCCGATCCGGGGCCTCGGAGCAGGCCGCCAGCCCGGGCAGCACCGCACAGCCGGCAAGAATCGGCAGCAGGAATTCGCGCCGGAACGTCTCTTTATGTGTTGTTCCCCTCATTTAGAGAGTCAGTCGCTGAGACAGGATCTGTTCGCCCTGCTGCCAGACGACGAGCAGCGCGCCGTCCGGCATTGCGGCCGCATCGGGAAACGCAGACGTACCCTCGGGCGCTTCCAGCTCCGCGACCGGACCGAACGTCACGCCGGAATCGGTCGATCTGCGCAGATAAACGCGGCGTCCGGCGTCGACTTTTGCATGCCACACAGCGACGAGCGCATCGTCAGTCGCAACCAATACCGGGTGGTTGCTGACGCCGGCATCGGGATGAATTGGGATAGCCTCCCCGAAACTCACGCCGGCATCGGCCGACCGGGCAAACAGCAGACCCGGCGGCTCGGCGGCACCGTTGTGGACCAGCGTGTACACATTGGCTCCATCGATGGCCAGCGCGGTCGGTTTCAGTGGACAACCTTCGATGCGCCAGGCCGGACCGCTCACGGCAACCCGCTCGCTAAAGGTCTCACCGCGGTCCCGGGAGACCGAGACCATTGGCGTGCGGACATGGTCCCCTGACACGACCCGACTGGCGAGAAACACCTCGTCGTCGTCACCGACGGCCGCCGTAACCTGGCAGCATGGACAGGCATCTGTGAGGTAGAGCCGGCGCTCAGGGCCGAACGATTTGCCGTTGTCATGTGAGAACCGCGCATACACCGACGTCAGCATGTCGTCCGCGTTCATCTCCCGCGTATCCAGCCAGAATGTGTACACATCGCCTGCCGGACTCGTTGCCATCGCACCGAACACCTGCGCCTGCGCAAGACCGCCGCTGACGATGTGCGAAAGATCCTCTTCCGGGTCGCTGTTAAGGAAAAGCGGCTTGCCAAACGACTTTCCGCCGTCGACCGAGCGGACATACGCGCTCGACGCGACGTCTTTACCGGTCGTTGGTGACACGGCGTTCGCAGGATAATAGACGTGCACGACGCCGTCAGGGCCGGCGGCGACCTCCGGTTTGCTGATCGAAAACCCCCAGACGGCGCCGTCCTCCGCGTTGATGCGGACCGGCCGGGAAAACGATTCGCCAGCATCGTCCGAGCGGGCGTAGTACAGGTCTGTAAACGACTGGTGGCTGTGCCTGCCGCCGGAGTACGAACCGCGCCTGTCCGCCGTGCCGACTACGCCCTTGTCGAGCCAGATGACGTGAATCGTCCCGTCGCCGCCGATGGCGACATCCGGGGCCTGGCCGCGGCGTCCCGCGTCACTGATCGGCGTGATGCCCGACGCAGCCGCCGCACCCGACACAGAAACGAAGATAAGAAGAATTGCTAATCGATTGAACTTTATCTGTATATTCATCGATTCTCCGATGGAGGCTCGAGGCCGCGCCTGAGCGCGGTCGCGGCGCATCCGAACGCGGTGATTATACCTTTGTAATAATGTTACAACTATAGAGCAAAATCGAGCATCGGCCGGATGTTGCGCTCACAACGCAATGATGCTCAGGCAAAGCGGTTCCACGATGACGGACTTTTTCTGATTGCTCTGGCGTTTACGCGGCAGCCTGCCAGATCGTCCAGACGCCGATCACGATGAAGCCCGCGCCGGCTGCGTAGGACAGGTATTTCGGATCGACGTACTGTGACACCAGCGAGCCGCCCACAACGGCGATGCCGGTCGCGACTATCAGCGCAAGCGATGCGCCGACGAAGACGGTGACGAGCGCAGAACCGGTTTTTGCGGCGAACAGCAGCGTGGCGAGCTGCGTCTTGTCGCCAAGCTCCGCGAGAAAAATCGTACCAAAGACCATTGCAAAGATTTTTGGATCCATGTGCGTCTTACCCTGGCTGTGTAGCCTGATCGTAACGAATGTTGGTTGCAGCGTCTCAGGCCCCCAACTGCCACACGCTGCACGGACACGTCCGGAACGCGATAGTATCTCTGTTCTGGACCCTCGGGCCTTTCCATGCGTGCGATTTGCCGACTGAATCTGATAGGTGGCTCCGGTGCGATTCTGCTGTTGTATACGCATGCAGCAGCCGTCGACATTTCTCCCTTGTTTGCCGCAGACGATGTGCTCGACGTCCGCCTTAGCGGGCCGCTCGCCGCGCTGTCGGCCGATACGGAAGAGCGAATCGAGCTGCCGTTCAAGCTCGAGGCCCATGGCGTAACACACGACCTCGAGGTGCGCATTCGCGGCCACAGTCGCCTGCGGGTCTGTGATTTTGCGCCGCTGCGCCTGAATTTCGCGACCGAAGAGACCGCCGAGACCGTCTTCGCGGGGCAGGACAAGCTGAAACTCGTGAGGCCGTGTCGAGACGGCGGCGCTGCCGAGCTGGACGTCCTGGAGGAGTATCTCGCGTACCGGATATGGAATGTCATCGACAACGCAGGTTACCGGGTGCGCCTGCTGCGCATCGCGTTCAGCGACACGAGTTCACAGAAGGCGAAAGATATTCCCGTCCGGTACGGATTCGTTATCGAGTCTTCGGAGAGCGTGGCGATGCGCCTTGCGGCAAAACCCGTAATGGAGACCGCCGTATTCAGTAACAAATACGATCCGGCGCAGGCAGCCGTCGTGTACGTGTTTCAGTACCTGATTGCGAATACCGACTGGTCGCTCGTTACCGCGGATCATGACGCGTATTGCTGTCACAATCTCGATCTTTACGAGCGGGATGCGAAGTTGATCATGGTGCCGTTCGATTTCGACCTGTCGGGTCTCGTGAATGCGCGCTACGCGTACCCGGACCCGAGTTTGCCGATCGACAGGGTAACCCGGCGTATCTATCGCGGCGTCTGCATGGATACGGAAATCCTGCGACGCGCTGTGAGAAAGGTCGCCGCCAAGCGGGACGCCATTATCGGACTCGTTGACGAGATTCCCGTCCTGACGCCGAAGCAGCGCCAGAAGCGCATTCGATTCTTGGACGGATTCTTCGAGAAAACCGAAAACGAGGAAGAGCTGCTGCGAACTTTCGCACGGCGCTGCATCGATTGACTGATGAAAGATGACAGTATCGAATCTCGATATGCAGATAGCGGGAACTAGACCATGACAACAGAGATGTCTCGGAAGGGCATTCGAACGCTGGCAATCCATGCGGGTGAATCCGAACATGGCGCGAACCCGTCGTCGGCACCCGATATCGTCATGTCGAGCACGTTTCGGGTAGACCGGGAGGTCAGCTTTTCGGCCAACAAGCTCGATGAGGAAGCGCCCTACGTGTATACGCGCTGGGCCAACCCGACGATCGACCAGCTCGAGCAAAAGCTGGCAATTCTCGAGAGCGCAGAAGCCTGCATTGCGTTCGCAACCGGTATGGCGGCGACGACGGGTGTCATGCTTGGGCACCTCTCGCAGGGCGACCACCTCGTGATCTGCGACACGAACTACCCGGGCACGGCAGAAGTTGCGCGGCAGACGCTGCCGCGTTTCGGCATAGACGTGTCGCCGGTCGATCAGACCGACCCGGCGGCCGTTGGCGCAGCGGTCCGCGACACGACGCGAATGGTATGGATCGAGACGCCGTCGAACCCGCTGCTCAGGATTGCGGATATCGCAGCGATTGCGAAAATTGCGCACGAGCATGGCGCGCTGCTCGTCGTCGATTCGACGTTTGCGACCCCCATCGCGACGCGCCCCATCGAGCTTGGCGCCGACCTGGTCGTGCACTCGCTCACGAAATATTTGGGCGGTCACGGTGACGCCATGGGCGGCGCCGTTTGCGGCAAGCGCGGTCTGCTCGATCCGCTGCGCAGCGAGGCGCTCTCGCATTACGGCGGCGTCATCAGCCCGTTCAA
>JBFHXQ010000154.1:0-7168 GCA_041598895.1 Woeseiaceae bacterium
GATTCCGCCGCGTCTCATCGCCCCGCTTGCCGACGCCAGCGGATCCTTGTTGCTGATGCCCGGGTCGATGCTGGAGCCTGCCGTTTACGGCGCAAAGATAATCAGCCTGCATCCTGATAACCCCGCTCGGGGCCAGCCGCCGATCCAGGGTTTTGTTGCGCTGTTCGACCATGCGAGCGGATCGCCCATGGCGATCATCGAAGCCGGTGAGCTCACTGCGATTCGCACGGCGGCGGCGTCCGGTCTCGCGACGCGCGAGCTCGCCCGGGTCGATGCAAGGACACACGGCATTCTCGGCGCCGGTGTGCAGGCGGCGACGCACATCGATGCGATTGCCGCGGTGCGCGACGTGGAGCGCGTTTGTGTCTGGACCCGAGACTACGAGAAGGGCAAGCAGTTTGCGACATTGCATGCGGAGCGCACCGGACTGAAAGTCGTCGCGGTGGCAATGCCGGAGGAAGCCGCCGGCTGCGATATCGTCAGCACCGTGACGAGTTCCGACGAGCCTGTGCTGCGCGGCGCATGGCTCGCGGACGGCAGCCACATCAATCTTGTCGGCGCGCATTCGTCCACGTCCCGCGAGGCCGACACCGAGACGATCCTAAAGGCGTCGGTTTACGTCGATCTCATGGAGTCTGCACGGAACGAGGCCGGCGACCTCCTGATTCCGATCGCCGAAGGCGGTTTCTCCGAGGCCGGGATCGTCGGGGAAATCGGTCAGCTGCTCGATGGCCGTATTCCCGGGCGGAAGGACCGGCAACAGAACACCTTATATAAGTCGCTCGGAATCGTCGCTCAGGATTTGTTTGCCGCGAACTTCGTTCTCGACGAGGCGCGACGACGAGGTATCGGCATGGAGATGACGCTCGACTGACGTGTACCGGCGTCGTCAGGGTTTACGCTTATAAAGGCGTACCCCAGAAGCGGGCTGCCGGCAGCGAGACCTGTCCGCGGTCGTAGACCAGGCCGCCCGGACGGTCGTACCTGAGCAGCAGCGGCCCATCGATATCGACGAATTTGCAGCGCTGGGCGACGACATGCGTCGGCGCCATCGCCAGCGACGTTCCGCCCATGCAGCCAACCATGAGCCCGAGACTTCGATGCGCAGCGGCATCGGCGAGCGCCAGCGCATGCGTCAGGCCGCCCGTCTTGTCCAGCTTGATGTTGATCATCTGGTAGCGGCGCTCGGCCACGTCGAGCTCACCGAGGTGCAGACACGACTCGTCGGCGCAGAGCGGCAGAGGGGACGAATATTCCTCGAGCTCTGCATCGTCACCGCGCGGCAGCGGCTGTTCGATCATTTCGACGCCGAGCGCCTCGAGCGCCGGCGCGACGTCGCGGAGTTGGGCATACGACCAGCCCTGGTTGACGTCGACGATCAGCCGGGCGTCCGGGCGCGAATCCCGGATCGCCCGAATGCGCTCGACGGGCCGGTCCGCGTCGAGCTTGACCTTGAAGAGCGCGAGGTCCGCCGCCGCCAGCGCTTTTTCGGCCATCTGCTCCGGCTCGTCTTCGAGCCCGATCGTGAACACGGTTTCGACGGCAGCCGCAGTGACGCCCGCAACGTCCCAGGCCGAACGATCGTGCAGCTGGGCCTCGAGATCCCAGAGTGCCGAATCGGCCGCCATGCGGGCGCCACCGGGCGGCAGCAGGTTGAGCAAATCGTCGCGGTCGGCGCCGGCGGCAATATTGCCGGCCACGGTCTCGAGCTCTGCGCGCATCGTCTCCGGGGATTCGCCGTTGTAATAGACGCCGTGGCCCTCGCCACGGCCGAGAAGCCCGTCCTGCTCGATCTCGCAAACGACGCAGGCGAATTCGTGCCAGACGCGGCTGGAGATGCGAAACGGAATTCGGCTCGCCCAGGATTCGATATGAATGGACACGTTACGCATTACCCGAGGGCCTCCATAAGACGATCGGCGATCGGCGCGATGCCCGTCGCTATTGGGTCCACGCAGGGCATGCCATATTCGTCCCCGAGTGCCCGCAGATAATCTTTCCTCGCACAGGTCTCGAGTTTCGACGTGTTGACGCTGATGCCGACGCAAACGCAGGCGGCATTCGTCACCCGGGCCGCCCAGAGCGCCTGCCGGATCACGTCAGCGATTTCCGGCATCGGGAAATTGCCCTCGTAGCCGAGAATTTCCTTTCGGTCCGCATCATGACACAGCACGATCGCGTCCGGCTGGGAACCGTGAATGAGCCCCAGCGTTACGCCGGCGTAGCTTGGATGCATGAGCGAGCCCTGACCCTCGATGACGTCGATGTGGTCATCGGCATTATCGGGCGAAAGCACTTCTGCCGCGCCCGCGATGAAATCAGCCACGACCGCGTCGATCGGCATGCCCTCACCGGCGATCATGATGCCTGTCTGGCCGGTGGCGCGAAACGTCGCATTCATGCCCCGCCTGACAAGTTCGCGATGCAGCGAAAGCGCCGTGTATTTCTTGCCGACGGCGCAGTCCGTGCCGACCGTCAGAACGCGCCTGCCGCTGCGCTTCCGGCCGCTGCCCACGGGAATGCCGGCAGGCGGCACGCGCACGTCGATGAGCTTTGCACCGCCCTCGGTTGCTGCTCTGACCAGCTCGGGGATCGCGGACAGCCTGGTGTGCAGGCCGGACGCGATGTCGATGCCGCCCCTGGCCAGATCGCGAAGCGATGCCAGCCAGGCGTCTGGGAGCTGGCCGCCCGTCGGGGCCACGCCGATGATCGCGGTTCGGACCCCGGCGCTCAGCGCGTCTGCGACACTCATCTCTGGAAGTCTCATGTCGACGCCGCAGCCCGCGAGCCGCATCTGTCCGGCGCACTTGTCGGGCGCCCAGTCAGCAATGCCGTGCCCCGTCTTGGCGTGGCCGTCGTCACCCACGTCGCCCATGAACAGCAGGTAAGGGTGATCGAGCCGGACCGTCGTCAACGTCATCGCTTGTCGTCATTGCCAATGCCGCAAGTGCCGGATATTACTCGGATTCACTGGCAGCGGCACGCCGCGAACACGGCCCCGAGGCCCTGGCCGTGTTGCGGCCCGCCGGACATAAAGTTGCGGGGCCCTCGGCCGATAACCCGGAGAGCAGATATCCGATCGGCAAGCAGGGTAGTAGCCAATGTCCAGTGACGAGCATTTCAATTTCGTAAAGGCGCTGTCGCGCGATCTCAACCGCGATGACATCAGCCTGCCATCATTTCCGGACGTCGTCGTGCGGATTCGTTCCGCACTGGACGATCCCGACACAACCGGCGAGGATCTGGCCGACATTCTGAGTATGGATACCGCGCTGGCGTCACGCGTGCTCGTGCTCGCGAACTCGACGTACTACAACCCGGCGGGCGTGAAAATCGAGGGTCTCGGTGCAGCGGTCGGCCGCGTCGGCTTCGAAAAAGTCCGCACCGCATCGATTGCGTACGCGGTGGAGCAGCTGCACGGTTCGGAAAAACTCGAGCCGCTGAAGGATGAATTACGCAAGAGTTGGTCGCTCGGTTTGCGGCATGCGGCGCTGGCTGAAGTAATCGCCCGTGACAGAACCAAGCTCGACGCAGACAGTGCATTCATCGCGGGCCTGCTGCATCGCATCGGCACGCTGTACATCTTTACCAAGTACGACGAGTTTCCCAACCTGCTGCAGAATCCCGAAGCACGCCAGAGCCTGATCGACGAGTGGTGCGGGCCCATCGGCCAGAGCATCGTGGCGCACTGGCAATTTTCAGAGGATATCCAGAACACGCTGAATCCGAACGGCGCCGCCGCGAACGAGCCGAGCGCGGAGCCGACGCTCACCGACGTGATCGTGACGGCGAAACTCGCCATGGTCGACACCGACGTCGAGCTTCAGGAGTGTCCGGAATCGCGGCGCCTCAATCTGACCGAGGCGGACATGCCGCTCATCATCGAGGCGTACAAGGCGCGCCTGGATTCACTCGTCTCCGCCGTACGCTGAGTGAGATTATGGGGAAATCCCCCGTTTTCTGAGTACTGGGGACATTCCTCTTTTTTTTTTGGGGAATTTGTCACAGCGCCGTAGAACGTCGTTAGATAATGAGGAACGTCCCCCAAAAAGTCGGGGACATTCCGCCAGGCGAGGATGATCCTCACCGGTCCGGTGATTGGCGAAATGTCCCCTTGGCGCTCAGTTCAGATTTCGCGACGGACCGGAACGTCGCAGTTCTGCAAGATTCTTTTCCGCGCGTGCAAAGTAGGTCGGTGACAGCCGGATAGCCTCGTTCAGGTGATACGTCGCTGCCTCGGCATCGCCGATCTGCATCGCGATTGCCCCGATCTCGTTATGCGCATCCGGCGCTTCCATGACCTCCCGGTAAGCCTCCAGCGCTGCGTCGTACCAGCCCTGATGCGCGTAAACCATGCCGAGATTTCGCCAGGCCTTCGGGTTGTCGCTGCGCTTTGCGGCCTCGAAAAAATCGAGCGATGCCGCGTGGTAATCCTCCTGCAGAAACTTCGAGTAGCCGCGATTGATCAGAATGCTGTCGGATGACGGCTGGATGACGAGTGCTCTGTCGTAGTAGCGCGCGGCCGCCTCGAAGTCTTTCGCACGATCGGAGAGGACGCCGAGCGCATTGCACGAGCGCCACAGTCCGGGATTTGCGGCGACCGCCGCTTCGAGCAGCTCCCGTGCCTTGGCATCATTGCCGGCACGGAAGTGCAGCAGCCCCAAACCCTCGAGCGATAGTGCGTGTGCGGGATCCTGCTGCAGGGCAAAGTTGAATGCCCGGGCGGCAAGCACGCTGTTACCCCGCAGTACATGGATATTGCCGATCTGTACCAGAATCTTGACGTCCGTGACGTCGAACTTCAGGGCGCGAACCAGATAGAATTGCGCCTTGTCGTATTCGCCGTCGCGGTAGGCCATTGCGGCCTTCGCCAAGGCCTCCTCCTTGGTGGCGACCGGGAATTCGGTCGCGAACAGGACTTCGAGGCTGTCGTCGCTGAAATCGCCTGCGAGCGCGGCCGAATGATCCTGTTTCGGTGTCGACGCGCAGCCGTACGTCAAAACGATGGCGGCCAAGATTGCGGTGATTCTCAAAGTATTTCGATGGCTCATGGTGTGCTCCCTGCGTCCACGTGCGGTGCCTTCATCAACCGAAGTTGCTGAATGCGTCAATGATACGGAGTGCCGCCGGACCGACGGCGACGACGAAAAAGACCGGGAACATGAACAGCACCAGCGGAAAGATCATGCGCGTGCCGATCTTCGCCGCCTGCTCCTCCGCGGCCTGCATCCGCTTGTCCCGGAACTCCTCGGAATAGATGCGTAGCGCATCCGCCACGCTCGTGCCGAATCGCATGGACTGAACAAGCAGTCCGACCAACCCTCGGATGTCTGGCAATCCCGTTCGCTCTGCCAGGTTTTTCAGCGCTTCCTCGCGCGGCATGCCGGCGCGCATCTCCGCGTTCACGGTGGCCAGCTCCAGTGACAGCTCCGGGTGACTGACGTTGATTTCTTCGGCCACGCGCTGGATTGCCGGTCCCAGACCCAGTCCCGATTCGACGCAGACGACGAGCAGGTCGAGCGCATCGGGAAACGCATTTCGAAGCAAGCGCATCCTGCTGGCAAGCGTTTTCGCGAGAAAATAATCCGGAGCGAGCAGACCGGCGCCTGCAGCCATCGCGACATAGAACATCATCTTCCCGGTGGACACTTCCGGCAGGAAGCCGGATGCGATAAGCACAACTGCCGCAAATACGATCGTCAATACGGCCTTCAGCGCGTAGAAAGTCTGCAGGGCCTGAGGAGACCGATAGCCGGCACGGTACAGATCCCGTTTCGTCTTGTGCTGCTCGAGTTCCTCCTTCGGCAGCGCAAACGCGGCGATCGGACCGAGCGCGGTCGCAATTTTCAGAAACGTCTTGCTCTGTTCCTTTTCCTCCTCGGTCAGCATCCCGAGTCTGCGGCGGACGGGATCCGTTACGCCGAAGATAACGATGGACAGACCGGCGCCGAAAATGAAAATGACGACTGCCACAACGATGACGACGGTGCGTTGCAACGCTGCCTCGTCGGTCATATAGGTATTGAGAAAACTGATGATCGCTTCCATTGCTCTACACCTCGATGCGCAGGATCCGCCGGATCCAGTAAATACCAATAGACGCGGAGATCATGCTGCCGATAATCATTTTTTGACCGCGCTCGTCGTCGACAAGCACGGGCAGGTAATCAGGTGAAGTCACCATCAGTACCGCAAACAGGACCAGCGGGACCATCGCGAGCACCCAGGCCGACATGCGGCCTTCCGCCGACAGCGTTTTGACCTTGCGCGCGAGGCGAAAGCGGCCGCGAATAACGGTCGATATGCGCTCGAGGATCTCGGCGAGGTTGCCGCCCGATTCTTTCTGCACGAGAACCGCAGTCACGAGCGCCATCACCGTCACTGTGGGGATGCGGCTCAGCAGGGCGAGCATCGCACGGCGCGCGTCATTACCGTAGTTGATATCGTTGAACGTCAGCTGAAACTCGCCGGCGATAGGATCATCGAAGTCATCTCCGATCATCTTCAATGCGGCCGAAAACGGGTGGCCGGCGCGCAGCGCTCGGGTCATCGTTTCGATCGCATCCGGCAGCTGCTCCTCGAACCGCGCCAGTCGCTTCTTGCGATCGGAATTGATTTTCATGAACGGCGCATAAGCGGCGATGAACCCGATGACAATCGGAAGATGCCAGACGCGCAGCAGCGACCATGATACGAACGCAGCGGTGAAGCCCAGAATCGCGGCAAGGAGCACGACACGATAGGCGCGATACTCGTTGCCCGACTGGTCGATCATGTCCGCCAGCTCTTCCATGTACGGCAACTTTTCGAGCTGCCGTTCCCACGGCGAGAGCTTATGAAGGTACTTGTCGCGCAGCAGCGACGAGAATTCACCTTCACCGCCCGCTTCCTGCATTTCATCCAGTTTCTTTTTCAGCCTCTTTCGGGCCGCGGCGCTCTCACCGAATACGGGAATTGTGAGTCCCTGCATCAGCAGAAACACAGTGATGAAGATCAGCGCTACGAAGATCAGCATTCCACTTGACATCAGCCTTCTCCTCCCGCATTCCAGTTGGGCTCGAACGTCTCGATCGGCAGATCGATACCCTTGGTCGCGAGCATCTTGTAGAAACTGGGTATGACGCCTGTGGCATTCATGCTGCCGATGACATTGCCGTTTTCGTCGACC
>JBFHXQ010000155.1:0-7157 GCA_041598895.1 Woeseiaceae bacterium
ATAGTCGGCCGGCGCTACGGAACGATTCGGCAGCGCAAACAGCGGAAAGTCGCAGGCATCCGCGTCCAGCACGAAATCGAATCTTTCCGCAGCGATGTCGGCGTCGCCCGTCATGTAAGGCATGTGTCCGTTGACCTGCGCGATCATCGCCACGGTTCCGCCCCGCCGCCGGCGTTCGTCGAACCGGGGCAGAAGATCGAGCGTAACTTCCGGATTCGAGCCCAGGCTGTACCTGCCGGGATTTTCGGCGCGAACGGCGACGAGTTGCGCCACAACATTGACGCCCAGGCGCATCAGCTCATCTGCGACCTGGCTGTAATTGATGCTCGAGTAGCTTTGCTGCGCGAGCGGGTTGCCCAGATAAGCACCGGGCCGGAGATAAAACTCGCGGACCTTCACATTTGCTGGTAGCGCGTTGCGGCGCAAGTCCGTCGCGTAGGCCGGCGTCGGCCATTGCCCGTACAGCCGGTCGACCAGCGGCCCGAGAAACCGTTTCTCGAGTTCGCTATTGCCAGCCGGCGTTTCCAGCGTCAGGCCGGTGAATATCGTCAGTCGTAACGACGGGTCGTCTGCGGCTCGCGCATACAGTGCGTCCGCGACGTGGATGGCTTTACCGATACCGACGGGCAGGCCGAGCACGATGTCATTACCGACTGCGCCGACAAGCGCGTCGACGAGCGCTTCGGGAGAATCGAAACTTCGGTTCACGCCGTACCGTGCAAAGGAGTCATGTCCTCGCTTTATACAACATTACGGCCGGCTCCCGTCGTGGGAGTCGGCCGTATGGCTCGGCGCAATTGCCGTTAGTACTGGTTCTTGGTCAGTGCGGGAGTCAGAATTTCACCGCCGGGAGCATGCTCGTAATCGGGAGAAGCAGCTGCATCGAGCTTCCGCATCCGCCAACGATCGAGCCACGTGATGATGGGGTCCATGAGTTCCATGTCCTGACGCGCACGGTAGGCGGGCAGCTCGTAGACGCCAATGCCCTGCGCCGCGGCGTGCACGTAATTCTGACTGTCACGCAGCTGTGCGATGAGCGGAATCCTGAGGCTCGTCAGAAATCGCATCAGCATCTTGTAGCTCCGCGTATTCTGCCGCGTCCGGTTTGCGACGATTCCGAGGTTACGGTCGCGCCTGTCGAGTTGCGCAACGAGCAAAAGATCGGCGATGAATCGCGCTGCCGAATAAATGTCTATCTCCGACGGCAATACCGGAATCAGTATGCTGTTCGCGTCAACAGTTTGTTCGTAGAGCTGATTATCGGAAAGCCCGGCGGGCAGATCGACGATCAATTGTGCGGAATCGGGCCAGGCGCGCTGTTCGAGACCGGAAGACGGCTGCGTCGTGTGATCGAATGCTTCGATGCCGTAGATCTTCGGCAGTTTTTCAGACCGTCTCGACAGCCAGCGACTGCTGTATCCCAGCGGGTCGCAATCGACGAGGGTCGGTGGAGGTCCCCGTCTGGCAAAAAAGCTGGCGAGGTTGGTGGCCAGGGTGGTTTTACCGCAGCCACCCTTGGGATTCAGAATGACAATCTTGTGCAGATTGTCGCGGTTCGGTGTGCTGTCCATCGTACTGGCCGGGTGCCCCTCCCTTTCAGTGTCAACTGATCGGCGCGACAGCCCGCCTGCGCGGCATTCGAGTCCTTTCCACGCCCAAGCGGAATAACGCGAACTGCAGGTATGGTACAGAAACGATTTCGGTGTGTCGACATAAAGGAATTGATTCCCACAAAGTGTCGCAAAATGGCGTCACGGTGAATGAACCCGGGCGGACCGGCGCTATCGCAGCGGCTGCTTACCGGTCAAGCCGTGATGCGGTGAGCGTGAAGCCCGCGATCGCCCGATCTTCAGGCGAGGTTGTAAACAAAGACGGCCGCAACTGCGAGCGGTGCCACGACCCGAACCAGGAGCAACCAGAGCTTGAACAGCGCGGCTTCGCCGACGCCAAGTTCCTCGACAGCTATATCCCGTGACAGCCACCAGCCGGCAAAAAGCGCATACAGCATTCCGCCGAGTGGCATGAGTATGTTCGATACGAGGTAGTCGATGAGATCGAACGGCGTCTTGCCCGCGAATACGGAAATCGCTCCAAGCAGGTGAACATCCTGCCAATGATTGAAAGAGAATACCGTAATGAGTCCCGTCAAAAACGTGGCGAGCCCCAGAAGCGTCGCGGACCCCGTTCGGCCCAGTCCGCCAATTTCGACCACTCTCGATGTCATCGTCTCGAGCATCGCGATCGACGAGGTGAGGCCTGCGAACAGGAGCATGGCAAAGAATGCGGTTCCGATAATTGTCCCGGCGGGCATTTGGGCGAATGCGGTCGATAGCGTCACGAAGATCAGTCCGGGTCCTTCGCCCGGATCGAGCCCGTTTGCAAACACGATCGGAAAGATTGCCAGTCCGGCCAGCAATGCGACGAGCGTGTCGCCGGCGGAAACAATGATTGCCGAGCGAAACAGGTTGACGTCCTTCGGCAGATACGCCGCATAGATCAGCACGGAGCCGACGCCGACATTGACTGAAAAAAATGCCTGCCCTACGGCGGCAAGGACGACGTCGGGCGTAATCTTGGATAGATCCGGCGTAAACAGGAAGTCGAGAGCCGTTCCGAAATCGCCGACGATCGCGGAATTGATGACCAGAGCGATTAGCGTGAGGAACAGCGCGGGCATCAGCAGGCGAACGAGACGTTCCAGGCCGATCCGCACACCGCGGGATACGACGAAAACGGTAACTGCAGTAAACAGGAAATGCCAGAAAATCATCGGCCCCGGAGCTTGCAGGAAGGCACCGAAGTCCTGACCGACTTCTTCCGGAGAGAGTCCGGCCATCGACCCGGAGATGGACTTGAACAGATACGCGGCGGTCCACCCGGCGACGACGCTGTAAAAGCTAAGCACGAGAAATACGGCGAGCTGACCGAGCCAGCCGACGATCGACCATTTCGGGCTGCTGCCGCGAGCCACGGCCAGCGCGCGCATGGACGAAGGCGGGCTCTGGCGCGCGTGGCGTCCGATGATCATCTCGGCCAGCATGATCGGCGTTGCGACGAACAGGATTGCAAGCACGTAAATGAGCACGAATGCGCTTCCGCCGCTGCTGCCGAGCGTGTACGGAAATTTCCAGATATTCCCCAGACCGACGGCTGCGCCGATCGCGGCAAGTATGAAGGCGAGGCGGCCGGACCAGCCTTCAGAGGTGGCAGGTGCTGTGGTCATCGTCGAGGACTCTTGTTCGTGTGCCCGAACGATAGTCGCCACCGGGCCCCGAGTGCAAACGATTCCCGGAATAACCGGCTGCGGCGCGTTTTGCGCGTCGCCACAGACTCAGTAACGCAGCGTATATGACGCCTTCAGAACGATATCAGATGCGAGCGAGCGCCAGACCCGCCGCCGGTCGAGCATAGGCTCGTTTACCAGCCAGCCGTGATTGACGACGAGAAGAACCTCACGCCCGGCCCGCGGTATCCAGCGCAGGCGGCTGTTCAGCGAGAGCTCGTCACTCCGGTTGTCATACTGGGCGAGCGTGCTCCAGGAAAGGGTACTCGAAAACGCGATATCGGCCCGCGTCGTGATCAATCGCGTCATAAAATCACCGCTTGCCAGGCGTATGTCGTTGTAATCGATGCCGGCGCCCAGAGAAAAATACTTGGACGGTTGCCATGTCACGTTCGCATCGAATCGTCGGCGTCTGCCATCGTAAAAGTCGCCGCTCGCGAGGAGCCCGTCAACTACGATTGCCCGCTGGTCCCCGGTCGAAATGCTTAGCTCGGTTCTGTTCCAGTCGTAGCGGCCCGTCGCGATGACGACGCCGTCCGAGATTTCGAACGGTGCGGTCAGAACTTCCGTCTGACGGACAAATCGCGCAGCGAGGCCGTCCCCCTTTTTGCCGACGATATCGAGGGGTTCGAGGACGATTTCCCGGGACTCGGTATTGCCGTCGAGGTCGGTTACTTCTGCCGCATGCGTGCGCGCCTGAAAAGACTGAAACATGTCGTTGTCGACAATTCCGAAATAGCCGAACTCGAGTGCGTAGTCGCGAATCCCGGCGCGATTGACGAAACCCAGGGCCGGTGCATAGTTCGTACCGATTCGCCGGTGCCGAAGCTCTCCGAAGAATCCGCGGGCGCGAAATGTTTTTGCAACAAATCCGTAGGCGTCCTCACCCGATTCGATGCCCCGCGTATTGCTCCGAACATACCAAAGGTTGGCCTGCACGCCCTTGCTCTGCAAAAAGGACCGGTTGATATAGTTGAAGTCGGTTCCGATAACGGAATTCGATTTAGTGGTGTCCGGAGAGCCGTCCGTAACGATCAGGCCGAGCGTCGACATGTTCAGTACATTGATAATACCGCGGCCAACGAACAGGTTAGCGCTGTCATCGCCCGCGTCCTGGATGACGTTCAGAATACCGAGATTGACCGGCCCGACTCGGCCGGTGAGTTTCGCGCCGCCGCGGAGGTCGACCGGCTGGCGATTGTCATCAAGGCCGATGCGGCGCGAGAAAAACGGAATACCGTTGTCTTCGAGATCCGCGAACGAAAAGAGATCGGCATCCTGGAGGAAAAACGCCCGCTTTTCGGGGAAAAAAACCGGAAATCGTTCGAGATTGACAACGCGGTCGTCGACCTCCGCGGCCGAGAAGTCGGTGTTGACTGTGAATGCGGCCGTCAGCTGCGGGGTGAGCTTGTAGAACAGGTCGAGCGAGGGCACGACGTCGAACGTCTCGGTGCCGGCGGCAAAGTTCCTGGATTGCCGGAGAGTCAGCGACGGAACGAGGTCGACGCCCCGCCCCTGGCGGGCGCGCGTGATGCCGGTCATCGCGCCCAGCGTGCCGGGGCGTGTGACCTTGTTTCGGGACGTCCACGCGATCTGTTCGTTGCGCGCCGAAATATTCGTCGAAAAGGAAATTGCCCAGGTCGCGTTGTCCGGGTCGAAGTTCAGCGTCTTGAACGGGATCGCGAGTTCGGCGGTCCATCCGGTATCGGTCAGCGTCGCGTGACCGTCCCAGATACCGTTCCAGTCCGTGTTCGGACGCCCGATCAGGCCGAACAACCCCTCTTCACGCACACCGTTCGGGTTGATCCTGAAGTCGTAGCCGCGGCGCTGGTCATTGTACGGATCGATGACGACCTTGAATCGGTCTTCATTCTGTATGTCGCTTCCCTGAGCAAGCCTGAACGCCGTAATGTCGTCGACGTGCCGCATTTCGATCTCCACAGCGATGTAGAGATTGTCCTCGTCGTAGAGAACCCGCACGCGCACCTTTTCCTTCGGTGCCGAGTATTCGACCGGCTCGACCTCGTGAAAATCGTCGATCACCGCCGCATTGCCCCACTCCGGATCGTCGATGACACCATCGATCACCGGCGCACTCGGTGTGTACACGACGGCAAATTGTTTGTCGTGCATCTCGGCAGCAATGCACGACGTGCCACAAGGGCATACGGACAGCAGGCACACGCCAAGGCAGGTGGTTGTATGCGATAGACGGCTGAACATGACAGGCCTGCAACTCGTTACAGCCGTGCGAAGTTAGCCCAATACAGGCTGAATTACAGTTTCACGGATTATGAATTGCCGGCCAGCGGCAGGCGTTGCCTCAGTTCGTACCGGGTTCCTCCGGCAACGCAATTCGCGCTCGCAGGTCCTCGAGCACTGCCTTGACCCTGGACGCGTGGTCCGGACCGATACGGATCAGAAGCTTGTGGCCGGCCGACAGGGCCTCGAGTTCGGGATCGGCGAACTCGAAGAGCACGTGGGGGCGCACCAGGTATATCGGTTCCTCGAGAGACGGCGTCGCCAGCAGGTGGCCGATCACCTCGACGGCCCGGTCGTTGAAATAAGCGTCCGGGTAGCCGAGCCCGACATAGGCTTGCTGAAACAGGGGATAGAACCGCCGGTACACATCGAGAAGTTCATCGAGGTCGATCGTCTCCAGCGTCGCGACGAGCGAATCGTAACGCTCGTAGTTCTCCGGACCGAGCAGGTACCGGTCGCCGTCCGCTATGCCGACGGCCACAAACGCTGCGCCGATTTGGCCGATCGGACGCATGCGTTCGGCCACACGCTGACGCGGCAGATTATCGATCGTCACGACGAGCTTTTCGATCAGCGCGTCCCTTGCGAGCCACTCGCCGATGTCGTGGCCAAGAAGATCCGCCAACGCCAGCGCGAAATAGGCATCGCTGTCTTCCAGCGGAGGAAGAGGCGTCAGCACTCGTTCGCCGTCGTCAGAGTCAGGCGGCGGCACAGGATATCGCGGCTTGGCCGACCCGGAGACCGGCGCGGGTGCTGACCGCTGCGTTACCGATTGCTGCGGATCTGCCGGTCCCGGACCCGGCCATAGCCACCAGGCCACGATGGCCGCTGACGCCAGCAGCAGGATGAGCAGCAGCCACGTATCACCGAATCGTCGCACCGGTCTCTCCAGTCGAACAGGCGTCCATTATCACCCGCGGACCGCGACCGAGCCATGGTCGAATCGCACATGGCGCAGCGCCCGCTCGTGACCTATGCTGACAACGGTAGTCGCGATTTTTCGGCCGGCAAATTGCGCTCGACGGGTGCACGTCAGGTTTATCGCAAGTCGAAATCTGACGCGTCGTCGGCGAGGGCTTCGAGCAATGCCCGCAATCTACGAGAATATTCTGCAGACGGTCGGCAACACGCCGATCGTGCGTCTGAACAGGATCGCCCCGAAAAACGTCAACCTTTTCGTAAAGCTGGAAGCGTTCAATCCGATGGGGTCGGTCAAGGATCGTCTGGCGCTCGGCGTCATCGAGGACGCGGAGGAATCCGGAGCGCTCCGGCCTGGACAAACCGTGATCGAGGCGACCAGCGGAAATACCGGTATCGGGCTGGCGATGGTCTGTGCGCAAAAGGGCTATCCGCTCGTCGTGACGATGTCGGAGAATTTCAGCGTCGAGCGGCGCAAGTTGATGCGCTTTCTCGGTGCGCAGGTCGTACTCACTCCTGCCGCACTGAAAGGCAGCGGGATGCTGGCCAAAGCCGTTGAGCTTGCCGAAAAACACGACTGGTTTCTCGTCCGGCAGTTCGAAAACGAAGCGAACGCGAACGCGCATTCACGAACGACGGCGCCGGAAATTCTCGACGCATTCGCGGACCGGCGTCTGGAGTACTGGGTTACGGG
>JBFHXQ010000156.1:0-7139 GCA_041598895.1 Woeseiaceae bacterium
ATCAACTCGGCAGGCAAGCAGGTCATGCACATCGTGCGCCGGCTGCGCGAGGAACTCAAAGTGAACACGACCTGCGGCGCGTCGAACATCAGCTTCGGGCTGCCGAATCGCAACGGCATCAACAGCGCGTTTCTGACGATGGCGATCGGCGCCGGCATGACGTCCGCGATCACGAGCCCGCTGCATCCCGAAGTCATTCAGGCGGTGCTCGGTGCGGATGTCATGATGGGACACGATCCGGACTGCACGAACTGGATACGCAAGTACCGCAGTCCGGATGCGGGTGACGGCGCCCGTAGCGGTCGCCGGCGCCGGCGCCGGTCCGCCTGATTCAAACGAGAGCGCCTTGAGCAGCGACGCAAAAATCGTATTTACGCCGTCCGGCCGGCGCGGCCGGTTCCCGCTTGGCACGCCCGTGCTGCAGGCGGCGCGCAGCCTGGGCGTCGACGTCGACTCCGTGTGCGGCGGGCGCGGCCTCTGCGGTCGCTGCCAGGTCGAGTGCGCCGAAGGCGAATTCGCGAAGCACGCTATCACGTCCAGGGCAGACCACCTGTCGACGGTCGGCCAGGTCGAGCTCCGCTACGCCGAGCGCCGGGCGACACTGAAGCCCGGCCGTCGGCTGAGCTGTCAGGCGCTGATACAGGGCGATCTCGTCATCGACGTGCCCGCCGAAAGCCAGATGCATCGCCAGGTCGTGCGCAAGAAAGCCGAGCTGCGCGACATCACGCTCGACACCAGCGTGCATCTGTATTTCGTCGAGGTGCAGGAAGCGAACATGCACGAGCCGATGGGCGATCTGCAGCGGCTCAAGCACGCGCTGTCTTGGGAGTGGCATCTCGACGACCTGGATTACGATCCGGCGATACTGTCAGGCCTGCAGGCTGCGCTGCGCGAGGGTCAGTGGCAGGTCACCGTTGCGGTCCGCAACCGCTCACGCGTCATCGCAGTCTGGCCGGGCTTCAAACGCGACGCGTTCGGCATTGCGCTGGACATTGGCTCGACGACGATCGCTGCTCACCTCTGCAATCTCGCGACCGGCGAGGTCGTGGCTACGAACGGACTCATGAATCCGCAGATTCGTTTCGGCGAGGACCTGATGAGCCGCGTGTCCTACGTGATGATGAATCCCGATGGAGCAGCCGAACTGACGAAGGCGGTGCGTACCGGCGTCAATGACCTCGTCGCGAGCGTTGCGGCCGAGGCCGGCATCGAAAGCGGCGACATTCTGGATGCGACGGTTGCGGGCAATCCGATCATGCATCACCTGTTCCTGGGCTTGAGCCCTGTGGAGCTCGGTGGCGCACCGTTCGCGCTCGCCACGGCCGAATCGGTCAATGTGCCGGCCCGCGAGCTGGACCTGGCAATCAATCCCGGCGCCCTCGTTTATGTATTGCCCTGCATTGCAGGCCACGTCGGTGCGGACACCGCAGCGATGATACTGTCCGAGGAGCCGCACCTGCTGGAGAAGACGTCACTGCTCGTCGACGTCGGCACGAACGCGGAAATCGTCCTCGGCAACCGCGAGCGGCTGCTCGCCTGCTCGAGCCCGACCGGGCCGGCGTTCGAGGGCGCGCAAATCAGCTGCGGACAGCGAGCGGCACCGGGCGCCATCGAGCGGGTGCGTATCGACCCGGAGACTCTCGAGCCGCGAATTCGGGTCATCGGGTCGGAGCTCTGGTCCGACGACGACGGGTTTGCGGAGTCGATTGCCGGGTGCGGCGTCACCGGAATCTGCGGATCGGGCATTATCGAGGTCGTGGCACAGATGTACCTGACCGGCCTGATCAGTTCGGACGGCGTCGTCGACGGTTCGCTCACCGGGAGGACGCCGCGCCTGATTCCCGACGATCGCACCTGGTCGTATTTGCTGTACGACGGCGAGCCGCGCATCGTCGTGACGCAAAACGACGTACGCCAGATCCAGCTTGCAAAGGCGGCGCTGTACGCGGGTGTCAAGTTGCTGCTCGACCGCGCCGGCTTCGCTGGCGTCGATCGCATACGGCTCGCCGGCGCATTCGGCAGCCATATCGACACGCAATACGCAATGGTGCTCGGCCTGATTCCGGACTGCGAAATGGAGAATGTCGACTCTGCAGGCAACGCCGCCGGTACGGGGGCACGCATTGCGCTACTCAACTTCGCGGCGCGGCGAGAAATCGAGTCGGTCGTCCGCAACGTCGAGAAAATCGAGACCGCCGTCGAGCCGAAGTTTCAGGAGTATTTCGTCGACGCCATGGCGATACCGAACAAGCGCGATCAATTTCCGAGGTTGTTCGCGAAAATACCGCGACCGGACCCGAAGCCCCTGACCGG
The DNA here is from genome assembly GCA_041598895.1 of Woeseiaceae bacterium. Taxonomy (GTDB): domain Bacteria; phylum Pseudomonadota; class Gammaproteobacteria; order Steroidobacterales; family Woeseiaceae; genus UBA1847. The sequence continues at coordinate 2,314 of JBFHXQ010000156.1, forward strand.
GAATGATACAGACAGCCGGCGCAAGCGACGCCGGCGGCGGCTGGCGCAAACGTGAAGAACAAAGTCGAATTCACCGCCATGGAACACGGCACGCGGGCCGACTACGAGCTGGTGTTCGCACACGGCGCGCGTGAACAGGCGGCGCAGGCCGATCGAGTGCTGGACCTGCTCCGGCAGATGGACAGCGAGTCGCCGTACCAGGTCAGCCGCCTCGAACACAGCCTGCAGACCGCAACCCGCGCGGAGGAAGACGGCGCCGACGATGAGACCGTCGTTTGTGCATTGCTGCACGACATCGGCGACGTCATCGCCCCGACGAATCATTCCGAAGTCGCGGCAGCGCTGCTGGCCCCGTACGTCAGCGACAAAAATCACTGGATCATCAGACACCACGGGCTGTTCCAGGGCTATTATTATTTTCAATTCATGGGCCAGGACCGGAACGCGCGCGAGCGCTACCGGGACCATCCCTATTACCAGGCCTGCGTCGACTTTTGCGCGCGCTGGGACCAGGTGTCTTTTGATCCCGCCTTTTCGTCGCGGCCGCTCGAGTACTTCGAGCCGCGCCTGCGCGCCGTGTTCGCGCGGGAGCCGAGACCGTTTTTTTGACGATATCGATTTGACACAGGATTCATCGAGTCATGGCGAATGACATCAAGTCGCATGCGAAAGTTGCCGTAATTGGCGGTGGCGTCGTCGGCGTGGGTGCGCTTTATCACCTTGCAAAGAAGGGCTGGGGCGACGATGTCGTCCTGTTCGAAAAAGGCGAACTGACGTCCGGCTCCACCTGGCACGCCGCCGGACTCCTGCCGCTTTTCAACATGAGCTACAGCGTCGGTCAGGTCCACAAATACTCCGTGGAGCTCTACAAGGGCCTCGAAGAGGAAACCGGGCAACCGGTCGGCTTCAAGCAGGTCGGCAATCTCCGGCTGGCGATGAATTCCGACCGCATGGACGAGTATTACCAGTATGCGGCGACGGCGAAAACGATTGGTATCAACGTCGAATTCCTGACGCCGCAGGACGTCGCGAAACTCTGGCCGTTGTGCAACATCGAGGGCATTGTCGGTGCGATCTACCATCCCGAAGACGGTTACATCCAGCCGGCCGACCTGACGCAGGCGCTCGCCAGAGGGGCCCGCAATCGTGGCGCAACGATTTATCGCAACACGCAGGTGCTGGCGATCGAGCAAACCTCGTCCGGCGCCTGGCGAATTGCAACATCAAAAGGCGACATGACCTGTGACCACGTCGTGTCGGCGACCGGCAATTATGCGCGGCAAACCGGCGCGATGGTCGGCCTCGACGTGCCGGTCATACCCGTCGAGCACCAGTACATCGTTACCGAGCCGCACCCCGAGCTCCTGGAGCGCCGCAAGGGCGGCGAATCCGAGTTTGCGGTACTGCGGGAATCGGACGGCTCCTGGTACCTTCGCGAGGAAAACGGCGGCTTTATATTGGGCCCGTACGAGAAAGGCGCGCCGGCGTGCTACGTCAACGGTCCCGATCCGCGCGCCGAGTACGAACTTTTTCAGGAGGATATCGATCGCCTCGCGCCGCATATAGAGGCTGCGATGAATCGCGTGCCGGCTTTTGCCGACGTCGGCATCAAGAAAGTCTACAACGGCGCGATTGCGTACACGCCCGACGGCAATCCGATCATCGGACCGGCCTGGGACCTCGACAACTTCTGGCTGAGCGAGGGCCACAGCTTCGGCATCACGGCTGCGGGCGGCGCCGGGTGGCAGCTTGCCGAGTGGATCGTCGAGGGCGAGCCTACGATCGACATGCTCGGTGTCGAGCCGCGCCGCTTCGGCGATTACGCGACCAAAGAGTACCTGATCAGAAAAAACGAGGAAGCCTACTCGCACGTCTTCATCATCCATTACCCGGACGAGGAGCGTCCGGCCGCGCGGCCGCTGCGCACGGCGCCTTGCTACGAGCGCATGCGCGACAAAGGCGCCGTGTTCGGGCAGAAATTCGGCTGGGAGCGGCCCAACTTTTTTGCCACGGACGGCATGCCCCAGGAGGACGACTGGTCATTCCGGCGCTCGCGCTGGTTCGACGCTATCGCCAGGGAAGTATCGAACACCACGACCAACGTGGGCCTGCTCGACATGACCGCGTTCGCGAAATGTCGAATTTCCGGACCTGGCGCCGAGGCGTTTCTGGATTACCTCGTCGCCAATTCGCTGCCGCAGAAAACGGGAGGCATCAGTCTGTGCCATGCGCTAAACAGGAACGGCGGTGTGCATTCGGAGTTTACGATCCGGCGTGAAAGCGCGGACCGTTTCTATCTCGTCTCGGCCGGCGCCCTGCAGCGACTCGATCACGACTACCTGCGCCGCTACATGCCGAAAGACGGCTCTGTGCAGTTCACCCAGCTGACCGGCGCTATGGGCGTACTGGTGCTCGCCGGGCCGAACGCCAGAAAGCTGCTCGAGCGCGTGACCGATGCGGACCTGTCGAATGAGGCGTTTCGCTGGCTGACCGCGCAGGACATCCTTGTCGGTATGGCACCTGTCAACGCGATGCGCGTGAACTTCGTCGGCGAACTCGGCTGGGAACTCCATCACCCGATCGAGTATCAGAACCATATCTTCGACACGCTGTTTGCCGCAGGCGAGGATTTGGGTTTGAAACCGTTCGGCATTCGAGCAATGGACTCGATGCGTCTGGAGAAGTCCTATCGCATGGTCGGCACGGAGCTGTCGATCGAGTATTCCGCGTACGAATCGACAATGGACCGCTTCGTAAAGCCCGACAAGGGCGATTTTCTCGGCCGCGACGCCCTGCTTGCCTGGCGCGACCGCGGTGGCGCGAACCGCCTCGTGACCCTCGAGGTTGGCGACGTCGGGGACGCGGATGCGCTCGGCAACAACGCGCTGACCAAGGACGGTGAACTCGTCGGCCGGGCAACCGGGGGCGGATTCGGTTTCCGGGTCGACAAGTCGCTGGCGCTCGGCATGGTCCGGCCGGCGCTTGCGGAGCCCGGAACCGCACTGGAGATCGAAATACTTGGGCGGACCCATCCGGCGACCGTGATTGCGGACAGCCCGTTCGACCCCAAAAACGAGAGGCTCAGAGACGTCAATGGCGCGAACGGCTAATGCGACCGGGGGCTGCCTCTGCGGAGCAGTCAAATACGAAATCAACGGGTCCCTGAGGCCTGTGGTCTGCTGCCATTGCGAACAGTGCCGCAGGACGAGCGGTCACTATGTCGCGGCATCGGCGTGCAACGCGGACGACCTGCGCCTCGCTGCCGAGGATGGACTGTCCTGGTACCGGTCGTCCGCAAAAGCGCAAAGGGGGTTTTGTTCCCGCTGCGGCTCGAGCATGTTCTGGCGGCCCGACCACGGCCGCTACATAAGCGTAATGGCCGGTACGCTCGACCGACCGACCGGCCTAAAGGCCGCCTGTCACATCTACGTCGATATGGCCTCCGACTATTATTCGCTCGCCGATGGTCTGCCCTGCTACGGGGAAGACTATCCTGGCGACGTTGCGTCACAATTCGAATGACGAAGTATTCCGCATTCAGCCTGCTCAGAAACGCCTTCAGCCAAAACCAGGACTGGCCGGAGGCCTGGCGCAAGCCGGAGCCGAAACAGCACTACGATGCCATCATCGTGGGCGGCGGCGGGCACGGGCTGGCGACCGCCTATTATCTGGCGAAAGAGCACGGCATCACGAACGTCGCGGTACTCGAAAAAGGCTGGATCGGCGGCGGCAATACCGGCCGGAACACGACGATCGTCCGCTCCAACTACCTATGGACGGAGGCGGCGCTGCTGTACGAGAAATCGCTCAAGCTCTGGGAAGGGCTGAGCCAGGACCTGAATTACAACGTGATGTTCTCGCAGCGCGGCGTTTACAACCTCGGCCATTCGCTGCAGGACATGCGCGACATCAACCGGCGGGTCAGCGCAAACCGGCTGAACGGGATCGACGCAGAAGTCGTCACGCCGGAGCAGATCAAGAAAGCCATTCCCTTCATCAATACCTCGACAAAGGTGCGCTACCCGATTCTCGGCGCATCGCTGCAACGGCGGGCCGGCGTAGCGCGGCACGACGCGGTCGCATGGGGTTTCGCGCGCGCCGCCGACGCCCTCGGCGTCGACATCATCGAGCAGTGTGAGGTAACCGGAATCCGGCGGGAGGGTGACCAGGTAACCGGTGTCGAAACGACCCGCGGTGCAATCAACGGGCGCAAGATCGGCGTCGTCGTTGCGGGCAACGCGAGCGTCCTCGCCGACATGGCGGGGCTGCGGCTGCCGATCGAGAGCCATCCACTGCAGGCCTACGTATCGGAACCGCTGAAGCCGGTGCTCGACACCGTCGTCATGTCCAGTGGCGTACATGCTTACATCAGCCAGTCCGATAAAGGCGAGCTGGTGATTGGGGCGGGCATCGATGCCTATAACGGTTACGGTCAGCGCGGCAGCTTCCCGACCATCGAGCACGCGATGCAGGCCATTATCGAGTTCTTCCCCATCTTCAGCCGCGTGCGCATGCTGCGGATGTGGGGCGGCATCGTCGACGTGTGTCCCGACGCCTGCCCGATTATCAGCAAGACGCCCGTCGGCGGGCTGTACTTCAACTGCGGCTGGGGCACCGGCGGTTTCAAAGCGACGCCGGGGTCCGGCTGGGTCTTCGCCCACACGATCGCGCGGGACGAACCGCACGCACTGAACGCACCGTTTTCGCTGGAGCGGTTTACCACCGGTGCGCTGATCGACGAGCACGGCGCCGCGGCCGTCGCTCACTAGGAGGTCGAACGTGCTGCTGATCAAGTGTCCCTGGTGTGGCGCACGCGCGGAGTCCGA
>JBFHXQ010000157.1:0-7073 GCA_041598895.1 Woeseiaceae bacterium
CAGCGAAGACGAGGAGCTCATCCTGTCCGAGCTGCTCGGGCTCATCGACGATTACGCGAGCGGCACGACGAGCGCAAAATTCAGGGTGTACATTGCACCGCAGACGCCGACTCAGGAAACCGCAATTCTGGAGACGATGCCGGGGCTGAGCAAACAGCATCGCCTGGGTGGTCAAGTCTTCGAAATCGGCCATTTCTATTCGCGTGCGTACGCAGACATGGTCTGCGAGTGGTATCGCGAGACCGGCTATCTCACGATAACCGAAGGTGTCGGGGACTAACGGTATAATCGCGGACATGAATCTGACCGAGCTGATCGACCGAATCCCGAAGGCCGAGCTGCACCTGCACATCGAAGGAACGCTCGAACCGGAGCTCATGATCGAGCTCGCGAACCGAAATAGCATTGCGCTGCCATTTGCGGACGTCGATGAAATTCGCCGCGCATACGAGTTCACGGATCTGCAGTCGTTTCTCGACATCTATTACGCGGGCGCGCAGGTACTGATCGAAGAGCAGGATTTCTACGACCTTACCCGGGCATACCTCGAGCGCGTCGCGAAAGACAACGTCAGGCACGTCGAAATTTTCTTCGATCCGCAAACGCATACCGACCGAGCCATAGACTTTGACGTCGTCATAAACGGTATCCACTCTGCGCTCCAGGATGGTGAAACTGACTTCGGCATCTCGTTTCAGTTGATCATGTGCTTCCTGCGGCATCTGAGCGCCGAGGCTGCAATGACGACGCTCGAGCACGCGTTGCCGCACCGCGATCGCATTGCTGCGGTCGGGCTCGATTCCTCAGAAGTCGGTCACCCGCCGTCGAAATTCAAAGACGTGTTCGATCGCGCGCGCAGCGAGGGGTTCTTGACCGTGGCACACGCCGGCGAGGAGGGGCCGCCCGAATACATACGCGAGGCGCTCGACCTCCTGCATGTAAGGCGAATCGATCACGGGGTTCGCTGCCTGGAGGACCCCGAGCTCGTCGCGCGTCTGGTCGCCGAAAGGGTTCCGCTGACCGTCTGTCCGCTTTCCAACATCAAGCTACGGGTGTTCGACAATCTTGCGGAACACAATCTCAAAGAGCTTATGGACGCCGGGATTTGCGCCACCGTCAATTCGGACGACCCGGCATATTTCGGCGGCTACATCGGAGAGAACTTAGTAAAAAGCGCCGAAGCGCTGCACCTGGTCGCTGATGACGTCCGCACGCTTTGTAAGAACGCGTTCGAGGCAAGCTTCCTGAGTGATGCGGAGAAGGCACGCCGCATCGCCGAGATTGATCGCCTGACTGCGTAATTGCCGATTCGCTGCAGCTCGAGTGAGAAATCGGCGACTTCATCACAGTAATGACCAAAAGCCGTTGATTGAATGAAATGTCAGCAGCTGACCAGGGATAGTTATGTCAAATTCGGTAACGGACAACATCGACGATCAGCATCGGGACGACGGAAGTTTCGATCTTGATGACACGACGCCGGTCCCGATACTGGCAGTTCCGACACGTGACCGGGTCGCTGCGAACGACGCAAATGCGGAGGGCTCGAGTGCGATCGACGCACAGCTCGAGCGACTCGTGGAGCTGACGGAATCCGTCAGCGCCAGCCTCGAGCGGATCGCCGAGGCGATCGCAAACAGGCAGGGCAGCGCGCCGAGGCGCAAAGCGAAGAAAAAGAAGGCGGCACGCAAGAAGGCCTGATCCGAATACCGTTTCCGGCACGCGGCTCAGCGCTGGGCTGCGATTCGCGTCGCTGCCTCGAACGCGCCTGGCTGATCGGCGCGCTGGAAAAACACGAAGATCTCGTGCGTCGACACTGCGATATCCAGACGCCGATCGTCGTTGAGATCGGCAATCCTCAATGAGAAAAGTGCCGGCGTCCACACCGCTCGATCGTCGGGTATCATGAGTCGTGCGTGTTGCCGCAAATGCCCGCCGGCATCGACGGATAGGATTTCGATTGCATTCGGATCGACCGCCGCAGTGCGTTGACCAACTACGATTTCGAGACTGCCGTTGCTGTCCAAATCTGCGATCGATAGTCCCGATGCACGCTCATCGGCGAGTGTGCTGCGTTCCGGATCCGCAGGGAAAGTGCCAAACTCGGATTGTCGGAAGATAGCAATATAGGAGCCGCCGGTTACGATAATATCGTTGCGGCCGTTATCGTCTACGTCTGCCACCGCAATTGAATCACCGGCAAAGCCGAAACCCCGCTCTATTGGTGGCAGGAAGTCGCCGTATATCGAAGAATTGTGGCGGTGATAAAGCAGCGTATCTGAGAGCTGCGCATTGTCAGGGTTCGATTCGGGCATGAATGTCAGCAGATCCACGAACCCGTCGCCGTCCACATCGCTGGTGCAGATACCGTCGATACCTGCCGCAACCTCCACTCCGGCGGCAAACGTGCCCGGGTAGGAGGTGTCCTGGTAATAGGCAACAAGCGAATCGCCGTCGCTCAGGAGCACGTCGGGAAACAGGTCGCCATCGATGTCACTGATCGCCATCGTCTCGGTCAAGTTTTCGGCCCGTCCAGTGGGACCAAAGTGCGTGGGCACCGCGAAGCGCCCGGGTGAATCCGGAATTGGCAGGAAGACCCGAAATCCGCGCCATGACACATCCTGAATCACGATCTCCATCAGGCCGTTACCTGTCAGGTCGATCGCCCTGAGATTCCATGGTGAGCTTTGTGCGAGAGAATCCTCGATGCGGATCGGCGCTTCAAATGTACCGGGCGCGGCGGAATTTTGTAGAAATACTGCCAGCTGATGGTCGAAATTGTCATGACCGTCATTGATCGCAAGCGCCGCGATCAAGTCCGTAAAGCCGTCCATGTTGATGTCGGCTGCATCTATGCCCAAAAAACCCTCGCTGGGAATGCCGTCCGGCGGGTTCAGACGTATGACTTCGCCGTCACCGCTGCTACCACAAGCGGCCAGAAGAGCGATGCTCGTTGCGGCAAAGAGCGCGATAGTAGATTTCACGGTTCGTCCTTGTTCGGTTTTTTCGATTCGGCTGAAGATTCGGACTTTTTACGGGAATCGCAGCCGGTGTCAGGAGTATTGAGAACATATTTCTTAATTATCGAAGTCGTACGAGTGTTGCCTTCGTATCGGAACCGCGCTCGCGGACTCCAGTAGTACTGTCTGCATGGCAAGAGACCGAAACTGACCTTGTACTTCGGTTCGATCAAATCACGCGCACTTTGAACGGTGTCAAGCCTCCAATCGCGCGAACTTTGGTCTCGCGTATAGGCGAGAATGTCGACTTCGTAGCTGAGTTCCGAGATCTGTGCCATTTTTTCGCGCGGCAGCAGTGCTTCGAGGCTCTGCCATTCGAGCGTCGGAGTGAGGCTGTCGACCGGCACCCATTCGGAATACCGAATGCCAATCACGCTGCGCTTTTTCCGTTTAGCCGGGTATACGTATCCCAGCTGAATTTCGGGTCGCCATTCGACGAGCATCCTGTCGACGCTCAGCTCGACGATTTTCTCGGTCCAGGATGAGAGCAACTTTGCAAGCCCTCTTTCGCGATCTTCGCCGTTCAGACTTTTTTGCAGACGCTCTCCGCGTCGGGCGAGCACTGTTTCATCTCGGTCCACAACTTCGACAAAATAGTCGAGAGTCGCTGTAATCGAGCCGGATTCATAACCGCTGTGCTCGAACTGCAAAGACTGAATAAGGACAGTCAGCTTGATCGCGTTCTCCGTCATATGATCGGCGTCGCCTTCCGCAATCGGGACGCGCTGTTCGGCAAGGCGTTCGAGCAGGCGCGAGTGCAGCATTGAGTGGACATCGTGCTTTGCGAAGGTGGCGAGCACGTCTTCGAGTGCCGCGTGCACTACTTCCGGGTCCTCGGCATTCATGGCCGCGAGGAACGGGAGCAGAGGAGCTAACCCGAGACACAATCCGGCGGAGTATGGATCCATATTGTCCAGGCAGCCGACAGGCGCTTTCGCCATCATCGTGAGACCGTCACGCGTCGCGGCGCCCTTGCCCTCAACCGCCGTGGAGAGCTGGCTCTCTGGCAGCGGCCCGACGGATACGTGAACGGTGTCAAAAACGAGAGGGCGCGTTTCCAGCCCGACGTCTTCAGGAAGGTTGGTTTCGATTGATCGGGTCGTTCCACAGCCGGCGAGCAGCATCGCCAACACGGGTGCTATGAATCTTGCGGACGTCATGGTCGGTACCCCCTGTTCAACAGCCAGAGCGCCTTGCTCCGGCAAGCGTTCGGCTCAGAACCGGGCTCGCGCTCCTGAGGCGTCGGGACCGGCGAACGCTGACAGGGTCGTCGCCAGCAGCGCTGCCGTCCTGATGCCGAGGCGATTTTTTTCTGAGGAATTCTTGGGGGCGTCGGGTTGTTGCTCAGGCAGCGGTGCACAGTGCCTTTGGCCGCGCCTGTTATAGTGGCTGAGGTCCGATTCACCCACACGGCGCCCCAGAAGAACAACAAGAGAATGAGCTACCGACTGGAACTCGACGAGCGGCCGGGTGCCGCGATCAGGAGAATTGCGGCGGAACAGACGGAGCTGGCACTTGCGGAAATTGTTGGTCCCGACAACCCCGTCGCATCACGTGTCCACGAGCTGCGCAAGTGCTGCAAAAGAGTTCGCGCGGTCGTTCGGCTTGCGCGTCCGGCACTGCCCGAGTTCAGGTCGATCAATACCGCGTACCGGGATATTGCACGGCAAGTCTCGAGTCATCGGGATGCTCGCGTCATGGCCGATCTGGTGTCCGGGATTGCGGCATCGGCGCGTTTTGCCACAACGATCGGAGACGACGCGGTTGTCCGCTGGTTCGAATTTCGCGCCGAGATCGCCGAGCAGTCGGCGGCGCCCGCCCTTTTCGACGTGCAAAAGCGGCTTGCGGATGCCGCCGCGCAAATCGAAGACTGGCCGCTTAATGATCTGCGGCCCGAGACTGTGATCGATAGCTTCGTCTCCACAGTGTCGAAGTTTCACGCGGGGAAGGATGCGGTTCGTCGCGAGCGCTCTGTGGCTGCGCTGCACGAGTGGCGCAAGCGCAGCAAGGATTATTGGTATCAGCTGCAGGTGCTGTCAGAGTTGCTGCCGGTCAATGCAAGAAAAAGTATCGACGACTTCGACACGCTGTGCGAGCTGATCGGCACGGCGCATGATCGGTCAATCCTGATCGTTCACCTGGACGGGCTGCCGGATTTCCTGCGCAATACCAACGGGACAGAACGCGTGTCGGCGATAGCCATGCGGCAGCACCGCCGCATGCGGACGCAGGCCCTGGCGCTGGCCGATGCCGCCCTCGATAGTTCGCCTGAAGCCATGGCCGCCAAACTGCGCCGCCGGTGGTTGGGCCAGGGAGGTGCCGCAAAGCGTCAGTGACGCGAAGACGGCGGCGCTAGCCGGATGCTTCGGATTGCCGTATCGATCGTCGCGCGCCCTGAATCAAGACCAGCGTCATGGGCAGGTAGATCAACGTGCCAAGGTAAAGCGGCACATTCAGCTTCAGCGTGTCGCCGGGGTTCGGTGGCGCGTTGTGGCCGAGAAAGCCGATGAACGCGAGTGCGGCCAGACCGAGCATGACGACGGAAAGCACGACCCAGCCGACCGTGGCGCCGAGCTTTGCGGCACCCGGCCGCTTGCCGCGGAATGGCCTGACCAGGATAAACAGCAGTGCCGCCAGCCCACCCGCGCCGTTCAGAACGACGCAGAGCACCAGTACGGCGAACAGCGTGCGCGACTGCACGTCGCTGGATTTTGCATGGACGACGAGCGGCACGTCGCTGCCCCAGGCAACGAGCGCACGTTCGATACCGTTTATCACCGCGTAATCGGACGTCGACCATGCCGCCGCGACGAGTGCGGTAGTCGTCGCGTCGGGCAGAATTTCATTTTCCACTGCGCCGCGTTCGAGCTCATGCAGTGCATGAAGTTTGAGGGCCCTCGGCGTATTCGGCTCGGCAACGTAGCGCGTCACCAGCGAATGCAGGCGGTCATTGCCGTACATCGCAATGACGGCGGCGGCGACCTCGCCATCGTGGCGATGCCGACGCAGGCCTCGAAGCAGCATCGCTTCGCGCTGCGAAAATGCATTTTCGCCACTTGCCACGAGGCGCGCCGCAACGCCGCGGAGCTTCGGATCCGAGTCCCCAAGCATGATGCGGTTGGCGACGGCGACGAGTTCGCCCGGGACGCTTTCGTCTGCAAAGTGGTGCTTCAGTGTATACGCGGCAAGCAGCCGATCGGCAGCCCGCGTCGCATGCTCGAAGCGATCGATCGTATCCGGCAGGGCATTCGCATCGAGCGGCGGTACGGCGAGCGCATATACCGCGTCCCGCCATTCGGCTCTGGATTCCCGCGCACCGATCTCTGAAATCGTACTGATTTGAAGCTCGCTGAATCCCTGAGCGGCTCGAACGTTCTGCAATAGCCTCAGGGCATCCTCACCGGCAAAGGATCGAAGACTGCGTATCCAGCCGTCGATGACCGGGTCGGGATAGGGCGATTGGTAGAGATTCCCGAGCAGCGTCACGACCTCGGTCTGCACTTTCGCGGTCGACAAGGGGTGCAGAGTTCGGTTCCAGGCGTCGCTAACCGGGTTTGCCAGCTCGCTGGCCCAGACTTCACCGAGTTTGGTCATGGTCGCGTCGTCAGGCTTAGCATCGACCAACAGTCGCGTCGCCTCGAGGCGCACGGAAATGTACGGGTCGCTTTCCGCCGTCGCGAGCAACGCGGCGATCGCGTGTTGCGGTAACGGCGTCTGCTTGCTTCGCTCGGCGAGTTCTGCGACCGCTGAACTCCGAAACGTCGCAAACTCAGCGTGCTGCAGTGTTTCGAGCGCCTCAGACATGCCGGCATCGACGGGTTCGCCCGACACCGCAACGCAAAGCAGCGCACTAAGAATGATTGACAGGGAACGATGCATGGCTGCTGCTGCTCTGTGCCGAAGGGCGCCGCCTTATGCGGATTATGCCTAGCATCGCAACGATGCGCCGCCCGAAATTCGCACAGTGCCGCTGAACACATTTGCCACTTGTGACAATTGTTCACAGTTATCGCATTCAGACACGTCTCTGCATCGCTAGACTAAGCACCTCAA
>JBFHXQ010000158.1:0-7039 GCA_041598895.1 Woeseiaceae bacterium
CGCGGCGGGCTCGGAAACGGCACTTCCAGGCTGTCGACATCGGGGACAGCGCCGCGGAGCACGACTTCGTGACGTCCGGCCGGCAGACGCAGCCACAGCACCTCGTCCGGCCCACGCACCACCTCTCCTGCGGCGCCGCCATTCACCCGAATTGCGGCAGGGCGCCAGCCCTGTTCCGCCCCCGGGATCGGCACGGCAACCTCGGCAAGCGCGTGTACGATGAGGCGCATACGCAGACTCGTCGCGTCGACGGCAACCGTTGCCGAGACTATTTCCGCGCAGCGCGGCACACACGCCGGCGGCTCGAGCAGTCTCTGCTCGAGCTCTTCCAATAGGTTCGGCGACGGCATATCCGCGCGCGCGGCACCGCCGTCGAGCGCCGGCGTCAATGCCAGGCCGACGATCAACATAGAGGCGACCCAAGGCTTGCCGAATGCGACGCCCCCTGGCAATCGGATTGGCCGTTCCAGGATCGCCGTTACGAAGTTCGCCGTGAAAAGAAGCAACAGAAATACTTCGATGATGCGCAGTGCCGTGACCAGCCCGCGCGGCATCACGATCAGGCGCATTGACTGATCCGCATCAACGGGCCCACCAAAGCTCAATGCGTAGGAGTTCCACTCCCAGGACGGTACTCCCGGACCCGCCTGGACGATTGCGTTCGGCGCATAGCGCGCATAGCTGCGCAGCGCTTTCTGGGAAACATCCATGAACTCACCGGGAGCAGCCTGCGCAGGGATCTGCTGGAGTCGGCGCTCCGCCTCGCCTGCCTTGCTGACCGCATCGGCCTCGAGTGACGATGTCATTGGTGTCGCCGCGACCGTAGGCTCGCGCATATCGACTCGGATTACGCGGTGTTGCGGTTCGAGCTGCGGATAGATGGCAATACGCAGCTGGGCCGCTATGAACGGTACCAGCACCAGTACCAGCAGCACCGAGCTGATGACCTGGTAACCGCGCGCGAAACGCCTCAGCCGGCCCGCCGGTGCCACGCGAATCAATGCAATCGCAATGAGCAGGTTCAGCCACAACCAGGACGGCGCGTTCGGCTCATGGAAGCTCAGCGTCAATGCAAAGAACGCGACCGCACCGGCGCCCCGGCCGAGCAGCCGCCAGGCAGCAATCGTCGTGATCAGCACGAGGAAAAAGTCGAGCAGCTGCCAACGGGCTGTCCAGGTGCCAGGTGCCCGGTCTACACCGGGCGCCGCGAGCAGCTTGTGCCCGGGCGGCAAATGCAGCTCGGCCGCAACATTGACAAATCGCGCGTCCCAGCCGGTTACCGGTAAATCGGACTGTCGCTCGGCCCGCCCGAGTGCTTCGACGTCGACATTCGACCGGCGTAACTCGACGCCCGTCGCGCCGTCTTCGGCCCCCTGTGTCACGAGAAGGTTTTCATCGTCTTCCCGTGCGCTTAGCAGCCGATACGGAGGCTGCATGTCGAGTCGCCAGCCGGTGCGCATGATGCCGCCGATCCGGTCCTTGACGGTGAAGCCATGGCCCGAAAAATCGAGCCACATCTGTCGCCTGAGTGTCAGCTCGTTGTCCACCGCCACCTTGCCCCGGCTGCGTTCCTCGATTCGGAGTGCCTGTCCCGGCTCGATGCGAAACGCCGGCAGCCGGTGCCACGCGGCGGGTACCTGCATCTGCTGCGGATCCACGGGAGACAGCCCCTGAGCGGCGGTGACCCGGAGCCGATCGTTGGCGCGATAGCTCCAGATCTCCGTCGCGGGCATGTTGCTCTCTGGCGCCGGCAGACGGATTGCATCCCGCACCGCGTCGGCACGGGCCTCCAGCGTCACGCTCCAGGTGCCGGGACGCACCTGCAGGCGCAAGCGGCCGTCCGGCTCGAGACGCGCGGGAAGCTGACTCGACAACACCAGAGGGACGAATTCCTCAGGCAGCAACGGTCCGAATGACTCCTCACGCACGCTGCCGGACACGTCAATCCTAAGCTGTGTCGTCAATCGCGTCGGCACGTCGTCACTGACCAGGCGGTAGGCGTTCGTGCGAATCGCGTTCTGCGCCTGGGTTTCCTCGCGGCGCTCACCGAGAAACAGTCCGGCACGACCGCGTGTTGGCTGTGCCACACGCCGCCCGTCGACGGTTAGCGACACGAGACCGGCTGACCCCGGTACCTGCAGCACACCGGGGCGCTCGTCCCAGGCGAAGCTGCCCGTAATCGTGTATCGGCCCGGCGGCAGACGCAGCTGCGGAATACCGTCACGCATCACCACGATGGCCGAAACCCCGTTTACCGACACCTCGTCCGGCCAGTGCGACACGTCTCCCGGCAGCGGCAGCCACTGTTCATCCGCGTAGGTCGTCCACTGCTGGGTGAAGCGACCGCCAGTCGCGGTCACGTCTATATTCAACTCGCCAGGCCACGCGCAGACGAAATCGTCCGCAGACCGTGCCGTCCGATCAAACAAAAACGGACATTCGCGATTGTCCTTGCCGTGCATGACCCATTCCCGCCATTCATCGAGCTCTGGCGGTACATAAACCTCGGTTGCTTGCGTGAGAAGCGGTATTACGAGCAACAGGAGCGATACGCCCGCTGCGCGAGAGACGCGCGACACGCGACTCCGGGATGACGCTGCGCTGCTCGCAGCGCGCACTACGCGCCAAAACGCAGGTTTCGCGGCCGTAGCTTGCTTTGCGAAGCTTCCTGTAAAAGCCAGCCTGAGTAGTCCGGTCATTACCGTCTCCCTGGAAATCCGCGCGCTCGCCACTATACGTGAACGCGGCTCCCGTCGTTGTCGGGTCAGGCTCCGCATGCGGACGGTCAATAGTGCGGGGGCTGCTCGTGCACCTGCGAATCCGACGGCAATGCGTCCGCCATCACGCGAATGCGCTGAACCATGGAACGATAAAGCTCCTCGAGCCGCATGATGCTTTCCTGTTGTTTCGTGATGACGGCATCAAGATCCGCCAGGAGCTGATCCTGATGGGCCAGGCGGCTCTCGATCTCGATCAGCCGACGCTCGGTCATGGTTGCCTCCGGTAGACATAATCTCGCGGGATTGTAGGAGCAGGGCGGGCCGAGTGACAATTGCAGCATCGAACGTTAAACCAGCGAGACCCGACGAGGCACAAACCCTTCATGCCGATTCTCCGTTTCAACGAGGTTTCCATCGCCTTCGGCGATCAGGCCATTCTGGTCAATGCGGAGTTTTCGATCGAGGCGGGAGAGCGCGTTTGCCTGATCGGCAGAAACGGCGCCGGCAAGTCGACGACCCTGAAACTCATTACCGGCGAGATCACGCCGGATCGAGGCGAGATCGTCATGGCGTCGAATATTGCCGTCAGTCAACTCGACCAGGATTTGCCCGCTCTGCTCGATGAGCCCGTTCGTGCAGTCGTTCGCGCAGGGCTTGCCGACATCGAGAATTTGCTCGAGGAGCACCGTAGCCTTTCAGCACGAGATCTCGATCGCGATGCGATCGCGCGCCTCGAGGAGCTGCATGCGCGTATCGATGCTCGAGATGCGTGGCATATCGAGCAGCGCGTCGACGCGATCATCAGTGAGCTTCACCTGCCCGCGGATTCCCTCATGAGCGAGCTGTCGGGCGGCTGGCGCCGACGGGTCGCGCTGGCGAAAGCGCTGGTCAGTAAACCCGATCTCCTGCTCCTCGATGAGCCGACGAACCATCTCGACATTGCCACGATCGCATGGCTCGAAGATCGCATCAGCGCATATTCGGGCGCCGTGGTGTTCATTACCCATGACCGTAAGTTCCTCTCTCGCCTTGCGAGTCGTATCGTTGAAATCGACCGGGGAAAACTGTCCAGCTGGCCCGGCGACTATGCGCAGTATCTGCGCAGCAAGGAAAAGGCTCTCGAAGACGAGGCGGCGGCGAATGCCCGCTTCGACAAGAAACTGGAGCAAGAAGAAATCTGGATCCGACAGGGTATAAAAGCCCGTCGAACGCGGAACGAAGGCCGCGCACGGGCACTGCAAAAGATGCGCGAGGTGCGTGCAAATCGCATTTCACCGGAGCACCCGCCGCAGCTGCATATCGAAGAAGCAGAACAGTCCGGTCGAAAAGTCATTCGAGCCCGCAATGTCAGCTATGGCTTCGGCGGATCGCCACTCATTCGGGATTTTTCCATCACAATCATGCGCGGCGACCGTATCGGCCTGATCGGCAACAACGGAGTCGGCAAGACGACGCTGTTGCGTTTGTTACTCGGGGAGATTCAGCCACAATCGGGAACGATCAAATACGGTACGAATCTCGAGGTCGGCTATTTCGATCAGCTGCGACAGACGCTGGACCTCGACAAGTCGGTCGCCTACAACGTCGGCGAAGGGCGAACTTACATCAAAATGAACGGCCGGGATCGACACGTCGTCGGTTATCTGAAGGGATTTTTGTTCACGCCAAAGCGCGCGGCCATGCCGGTGACGGCGCTGTCCGGCGGCGAGCGAAATCGCGTTATTTTGGCAAAACTGTTTACCAAGCCTGCGAACCTGCTGGTCCTCGACGAACCCACCAACGACCTCGACATCGAGACGCTCGAAGTGCTGGAGGAAAAGCTCAGCCGCTACTCCGGTACGCTTATCGTCGTGAGCCACGACCGTGAATTTCTCGATAACGTGGTCACGAGTACTCTGGTATTCGAAACCGACGGTGACGTCAGAGAGTATCCGGGTGGCTATAGCGACTGGTTACGCAAGGGCCGTTCGCTTGCAGCATCGGACGATCCGCATGCTGCGGCGAATGGACGTCGCAAGTCGGCCGAGCCTCGCGCTGCCAAACTGCAAACGAAGCTGAGCTACAAGGACCAGAGGGAGCTCGACCAGCTTCCCGCCGAAATCGATGCACTCGAGCAATCCGTCAGCGACTTGCAGATACTTGTTTCCGGGCCCGACTTTTACACACGCGATCAAACCACGGTACGCGATACGCTCGACCGTCTGCGCGCTGCCGAATCTCTGCTCGAGCGACGAATCGAACGCTGGAGCGAACTTGAAACGCTGGAACAGGCGCTACGGTCGCGCGCGTCGCGGCAGGAGTGATCGCGGCAGCTACAGCAGCTGCAGGACGATCACCAGCTGACACAAAAAGCCGACCGCAAATGCCAGGGTCCTCACCCACGGGATCGCGAAACCGTATGCGACGTAATGAACGACACGCGCCCAGAAATACGTCTCGCAGGCGAGCACAGTGGTCTCGTTGCTGACGCCGACGGCATGCGCAACCAGCACCAGCGCAGCAAAAACCACCAGGTTTTCGACAGCATTGTAGTGTGCCGCCTTCATACGCGCGGCCCACGGCGCGAGCGGCTCCGGGTTCTCCGGATACCCGACGGCGTTCAATAGTCCGCGCACTGCGATCGTGTTCAGGATGTACGGCACCCACAGCACAGCCGTAAGGGCGGTCACCCAAGTCAAGCTGGTCAATTCACTGGTCATCATGTGCTCCTTGTTCTTGTTCTGGATTCCGTGCCCCACGCAGACTGCGCGCAGCGGGATAAGTCCATGATTATACTGAAAATAAAACGAGTGATCAGGTATCGTTCCAGATGTTTGCGGTCGCCGCAAAGTGCCTGCTCACGGGCGGCACAATGCAGAATCGCTGTCCGGTCGGTGCCTCCATAACAATCCAGCGTTTGATTGTGGCAACGCGCCGGGCTCCCAGTGCCTCGAGCCGGGCCGCCTCCGCTTCGAGATCATCCGACTCGATGTCGAGATGCACGCGGCTTTCGTGGTCCACCCGCTGCACTTCGACATACGGCTGGTCCGGCGGTGCCTCGAGTTCCACGTACCGACTCTCCTCCTGTCTTCGGGCCCTCGAATAACCCAGTGCGCTGCTCCAGAATTCTGCAGCGTCGTCGAGAGCGTCCGTTTGACAATCGATGATGAATCCTGCGAATCGACTACGATGCATATTATTCTCCCGGAATAACCGGACGCGTCATGTAGTAGCAAAGGTCGGCCAGCAATTCGCCCTGCGGGTACGGCTGAATCGCAAAGCCCATCGACCGGTAGCATCGGAAGGCCCTCACGTTATCGCGATACACGAACAGGGAGTAGTGATCGAGCGTGAACAATTTTCGTCCCTCGATCATGAGGAGCCGGACCAGCTCTTTGCCAATGCCTTGACCGCGGTATTCCGGCCCGACTGCGAGACGCGCAAGGTTGACACATGCGAAACGCTCATAAAGCTGCCCGAAGCCGGCAAGCGTGCCGTTAGCATCGACCATTGCGTAACTGGCGCGTTCTGTCCACAGCAAATCTTCGCGGAAGGACGCCGGTGTGAATGGATAGCGGAAGTTCGGTCCACTCCATCTATCGCAGGACAGTCGGTCGGGAAACCAACTTGCGAGTTCGTCCACATCCGCATCCGTTGCCCGCCGCACGCGTAACGGGTGCAGGAGCTTCATTGAACTGCCCCCGCTTGCCCCTCAGCCGGAACGATATGCCTCGACATTCATTCGCCCGGCATGGTTTCCTCGAAATAACGATCGAAGGCGCGATGCTTGATTTCCGGCGACACCTGAATGGTTTGTAACGCGACATCGAGCTGCTCGAGTTCCGCGACTTCACGCCGTCCGTCGGCCGCAATGACCTTAAGCGCCATCACGGCGATGTCTTCTTTTTCCTGGTCTGACAAAGACTTACCAAACTCAGATAGCAGCGAGCCCAGGTCCTTGTTGTCGGCCATCTCAGCCATCGCGCGAGTCAGAAGCTCGAGGGATTCCGCGCTCTCGAGATGGAAATGGTCTTCGACCAGATCGATCATCTCCGCCGATTCCTCCGGCTCAATCCGGCCACTGCCTTTGGCGATGAAGATCATCAGCGCTGCAACGAGAAATGGTGCAGCGTATGCTTCGGTCCCGCCGTCCGTCTCGATGACCAGCGAAGTACCGACGAGGCGCGAGGATTTGATGCTTGGGTTCAATTGTCTGCCCCGCTGGGATATTTTGCGCGAATGTAAATCACTGAACGATTTATCAGTTCCTGCAGAACACCCTCGTCGACGTCGTCGAGTCGGTTTATGTACAGACAGGATTTACCGGTCTTGTATTTGCC
>JBFHXQ010000159.1:0-7021 GCA_041598895.1 Woeseiaceae bacterium
CAGCGTCGCGATTTCATTACAATGCTGTCGAGAACGGCATTATTCGCGCTATCGCGCATCGCGAGCCCCCACCTTACGGTTCCCAGGTGCGTGTGTGGGAGTTTGCGCAGCAGCGCAAAAACCTGAGAGTGCTCGACGTCGGTTCCGGAACCGGGCACTGGATTGATTTCTTCGTGGATGCTCAGTACGTCAACAAGGTCGTCGGGCTGGAGGTTGCGGCGAACATCAGGGATTTCCTGAAAAAGAAGTATGCCAATCGGCCCGAGATAGAGATCCGGGAATTGGACGTCACAAGCGCGCGATTCTCGGCGGAGGATTTCGGTGAGGCATTCGATTACGTGTCAGCCATTGGCGTCCTGTTCCATGTGACCGATGACGACAAGTGGCTGCAGGCCCTGCGCAATCTGCGGTCCGTGCTTGCGCCGGATGGCCTGTTGTTCGCAGGCGGGGATTTCGGTTGGAAAACCCGCAACGTGCAGTTTCATCGCGTCGACGAGTTTGAGGACTGGGACGCGCAAAAAGCAGACGCGAATACCGGGAAAGCATTTATCAATAAACGTGTCCGGTCGCTCGCAGACTGGCACAGGGCAGCAGCCGAGGTGGGTCTGGTGATACTCGACCTTATCCGTGTCGACACGGATTGGGCGATCCACACTCCCGAAAATGATCTGCTTGTTCTGGGTCCGGCACCGGCTGCATAAGTGACTCCCTGCGCACCGTCGGCGCACGCTGAGGCCTGGGCATTTGGACCGATAACAGGGCGGGTATCGGCGATACGCTCACTGACTACGATCCCAAATCTGCGGAGAATCCGCCATGTTCCGATTCGCCTCTGTCATAGGATTCCTGGTGCTGCCTTTCGGTACTGGCCTGGCCATCGACCTCGACCAGTACCGGCTGGTCGATCTGACGCACGCGTATAACGACGACACGATTTACTGGCCGACGTCGCCGTCGCGGTTCGAGAAACGGACGCTCGCGGAAGGCGAGACCTCGGGCGGTTGGTATTACTCCGCGTATTCGGTTTGCACGCCCGAGCACGGCGGCACGCACCTCGACGCGCCGATTCACTTCGACGCCAATGGCCTCACCACGGATGCGTTGCCGCTCGCAAACCTCATCGCACCGGCCGTGGTCATCGACGTGCGGGCCAGGGCCGAGCGTGACCCGGACTACCGGCTGACCGCGGAAGATGTCCTCGACTTCGAGTCCGGCCACGGCAGAATCGCGGCCGGAACGATCGTTCTGCTGCGTACCGGATGGAGTGCACGCTGGCCGGACGCGCTGCGCTATCTCGGGGATGACACGCCGGGCGATGCAAGCAGGCTGTCGTTCCCCAGTTACGGCAACGGCGCAGCACGGCTGCTCGTCGAGGAGCGGGGTGTGGTGATGCTCGGCGTGGACACGGCATCGATCGACTACGGTCGATCCGACGAATTTCCGGTGCACCGAACCGCCGCGGCGCGCAACGTCGGGGGGCTCGAAAACCTGACCAACCTGGACGCCCTGCCGGCGATCGGCGCCACGGTGCTCGCACTGCCGATGAAAATTGAGCGCGGCTCGGGCGGCCCGGTGCGGGTCATCGCGCTGGTGCCGCGCTGACGTCCGCCCCGGGCGCGTGCCACGCATATTCCCGTTTCGGAACGCGCAGGGACGCGTCCGGCGGGTCGCTACAGCATGCCGCCGGGGGGTCCTCGCCGGCGGGAAGCCCTGTCGGATATGGCCGTCTGCGCCGCGTAATACTGGCGGACCTGGGTCGCACATTGCGATTTTTCGCCCATAAGCGCCTGTTTTCATGCTGAAAATGTGCGCTTGGTCAAGCAATAAGGCCGACCCGACCCGGACAATGATCGGTCATTCTGGGAGCGGTGCGACTTAGGGACGAGTGACCGACGCGGTTTCATATATCGTAATCGCGATGACCATGGTCAGTGCGACGATGGGCACCGTGTTTCTGCTCGCGTGGAAACACCTGGGCCGGCAGCCGCATGCGCTGACCTGGGCACTGGGCTACCTCATCGGTGCCGTGCAGTGGTCGCTCAATCTTTTCTGGGAGCTGTTTCCGAGCATCGCAGCGTATCGGCTTACGATCAGTGCAATCGCGCTCGTGATGTGCGCCCTGGGACTGCGCGGTCACTGCCAGCGCACGAATTGCAGCTTCATACCCGGCAACCTCTGGTGGTACGCATTGCTTCTGTACCTGCCGGTCGTGTGGACAATCGTGGTGCGTCCGCACGTCGGCGTCAGCGTTGCGATCATCCCGGCCACTGCCGCGCTCACGCTGGTTCTGGCCGGCGTCATCATCTTGCGGTTCCGTGACAGACCGCGCCCTGCGGAATGGGCTGCCGCCATTGCAAACTTCATTTTTGGTGCATCACAGGTGTTTGCCACCGGCGTCGCGCTAAAAATGGGTCCGACCGGCGACGCGCACTATTTTGCGCTGTACAATCATCTCGCCCACCTCTTTCTGCCCGCCGGGTACACGGGAGTGGCCATGTTCCTCGTCTTCATGGTTGCGTCCGATCTGTCCGAGCGCATGAAGGCGCTCGCCGTGATGGATACCCTGACCGGGCTCTACAACCGGCGCGGCTTCTCCCAGCAGGCCGAGCAGGCATTTTCGATGGCACGCCGGACCGGGCGCCCCGTGTCGATCATCATGACCGACATCGATCACTTCAAACGCATCAACGACCGCTACGGCCACGCCGTGGGGGATGAGGCGCTGCAGCACTACGCGGCGCTGTTAACGCAGGAGCGGCGCGCGGAGGACATCATTGCTCGCATGGGTGGCGAGGAATTCGCGATCGTGTTGCCGAACGCCGACCTGTTCCAGGCCGTGAAGGTGGCTGAGCGTATCCGCACGAGCGTCGCAGCCAAGCCGCTCGACATGGGAGGTCACGAGATCCCGATGACCTCGAGTTTCGGCGTGGCGTCGCTGTCCGACAGCGACGACGACGTGCACACCATACTGATTCGCGCCGACAAGGCGCTGTACCGCTCCAAGGACGAGGGCCGCAATCGCGTCGATATCGAATCCTCCAAGCAGCTTGAGTGCATCGATGGTCAGCTCCGAGCGCCGATTCGGAAACGCGAGTCCGGCCGGTAACGACGCGCGGCCACAGGCCAACGACCGGCCCTTGTCGGAGGCAGTGCGGCTTCAACTGCCCGGATTGATTTTCGCAGGGTCGTCCCAATATCCAAACGAACCCGCGGCGGGCCGCGGCAACGATTAACCGTTTGGAGGAACCGAGATATGAACCTGGTGAACTGGTCGCCGTTTCGCGATATGGACAGCCTGTTCGACCGTTATTTCAACACGCTGGAGCGGACACGCAGCGGCGGTGAGGTAGCAGGCAAGGCTTTCGACTGGCGTCCCACGGTGGACATCAGCGAGACCAAGAGCCACTACCTGATCAAAGCCGAGCTGCCCGAGGTCGACAAGGATGACGTCGAAGTCTCCGTCGAGAACGGCATGCTGACGATCAGCGGCGAGCGCCGTTTCGAGAAAGAGGAAGACACTGAGACCCAGCATCGGATCGAGAGCATGTACGGGCGCTTTGCACGCAGTTTCGCGCTGCCGGCAGACGCCGATGAATCGAAGATTTCGGCAAAATCGAGTAATGGCGTGCTGAAGGTGCGCATCCCGAAGACTGTCGAATCCGCGGCATCGCCGAAGCGAATTTCGGTCGACTGAGCGCTTTTAAGGGAACATTTAGGGGACATTCCGCGTTGCGGAATGTCCCCATGACCTGTTCCCATCGCCGATGCATCGCCCGCACGGCGGGCTCCCACCGTAGAGCGCATCGCCCTCGGCAAGATCCCGCATAACGAGCAGTTGCGGCGATTTTGCGCCAAACTTGCAGCATGCGTGCGAGGGAACAATGTTAGAGCCGGCCTGTTACAACGGCATCGAGACGATCGACCATCCGGTCATCGCGGCAAACGATCTCGATGCGGCGCGGGCCACGTTCGGCCGGCTCGGATTCACCGTGCCGCCGCGTGGCAGCCACGTCGAGTGGGGCACGGGCAACCTGTGCATCATGTTTCCCGACGATTATCTGGAGGTGCGCGGGATCATCGATGCCGAACGCTTCACGATGTACCTCGATGAGCATCTCGAACGTTACGGCGAGGGGCTGATGGGCGTTGCCTTCGGCACGTCGGACGTAGCGGCGAGTCGGGCGCTCGCGATCAGGAACGGCGTCGACGCCGGTGAGCTCAAAACGCTGACTCGGAACTTCGAGCATCCGGAAGGCTGGACACAGCCCTCGTTCGCCCTGTACGCACCGGCGCAGGCCGACGTCGCGGAAATGATGCACGTCGTGGTGCTGGAACACCGCACGCCCGAGCTCATTCGCGCGCCGCATTTTCTCGAGCATCCCAACGGCTGCGTCGGCGTAAACGGCATCGCCGGAATCGTGTACGACGTCGGCGCCTGCGCCGGCCGCGTGCGCCAGCTGCTGGGCGACGGAGCCGTCAGGATGAACGCTGCCGGACTTCGGGCGGTCGTGCCAACCGGTCAGTATCTCGATTTTCTGGTGCCGGAGGCATTCGTCACGCGCTACGGTCGGCTGCCGTTTTTCGACGACGGGCACACACCCAGACTCGCTGCAATCAGCCTGCGCGTCGCGGATCTCGATGCCGCTTCGGACGCGTTGGAAGAACGCGAATTGGAATACGAACGCCCCTCAGCAAATGTCCTACGGGTGTCGGCAGACGACGCCTGCGGGACGTTGCTCGAATTCACCGAGTCGGGACCCGAATAGCGGCAACTCACGGTCGTGGAGAGTCCGTACCAGGAAGGCTGCGCCGCTCCGATGCCAAGATCGCTTTGGACGGCAACCACGCGCCCGCTGAACGTCACCGCCCGTCCGATAAACCCGGCACATTTCGACGTCGTTATCATCGGCGGCGGTTTCATGGGCGTCGCGACCGCGCTTGCGCTCGCAGAAAGAGGCGTTGACGTCGCGATCGTCGAGGCGGCATGGATCGGCTGGGGCGCGTCCGGGCGCAACAACGGCCTGCTCGTTCCGGGGCTCAAGCGCGATCCCGACGAGGTTTACGCGCTGCTCGGTCGCGAGGCCGGTGAGCGCCTCGTCAGGTTCTCCGGTGCCGCGCCGCTCCGGGTGCGCGAACTCATCGATCGACATCGCATTGCCTGCGATCTGAATCCGCGCGGCTGGATCCAGGCCGCTCACGCACCGGCGGCGCTGTCCCTGATCGAGCGCCGGGTACGCGCATGGCAGGCATTGGGCGCGCAGGTCGAACTGATTCCGCGTTCGGACATTGCGGACTGGCTCGGTACCGATTTTTACGTCGGCGCCTGGTTTGACCCGCGCGGCGGCTCGCTGAACCCGCTTGCGTACCTGCGCGGACTGGCGACGGCCGCAAGCGAGGCGGGCGCGAGCATCTTCGAGGAGACACCGGCGCTGGCCTGCGAACGCCGCAGCGGCGCGTGGGTAACGACGACGCCGGAGGCGAAGCTGCAGAGCGAGGCCGTCGTGATCTGTATCAATGCGTACTGCCACACGCTCCCAGAGCTTCGTGGCAGCGTCGTGCCGCTCAGAACGGCCCAGGTCGCGTCGGCGCCGCTCACCGACGACGCTGCAAGGCGCATCCTTCCCGGCGGCGAGAGCGCCTCCGATACGCAGCGGCTGTTGACGTCGTTCCGGCTCACTGCCGACAGGCGACTCATCATGGGCGGCGCGGGCGCCGCGGCGGGTGACGAACACCGCGGGTTGTTTGCGCGTCTGCACGACGCGGCGCATGATCGGTTTCCGGACCTTGGACAGATTCGCTGGGACTACGGCTGGAGCGGCTATCTCGCGCTGACCGCGGACCATCTGCCGCAGATCGCGCGTCTCGGCGACGGGCGTTTCGTCGGGACGGCGTGCAATGGCCGCGGCATCGCAATGGCGACCGTCACCGGCATTGAGCTCGCGAAGCTCGTCTGCGACAGCGCCGTCGATCAATGCCCGGTGCCGTTACGACGACTCAGTAGATCGCCCGCCTACGCGTTCCGGCGTCCCGGCATCGCGCTGTCCGTGCAGGCAAAACGCTTGCTTGACGCGAGCGAGCGACGCGTCAGGCAGAGGGCTTAAACATGAGCAACGTCTTCTACAGGGATCCGCGGCACCGATACCCGCAGGCGACGCGCGGGGAGGGCGTCTATCTTTTCGATGCGGCGGGTCACAGGTACCTCGATGGAAGCGGCGGCGCGGCGGTCAGCTGCCTCGGGCACGGCCATCCTGCCGTTATTCGCGCCATTCAGCATCAGGTTGCGGAGCTGGCGTACGCGCATACCGCATTTTTTACCAATGCGCCGCAGGAAAAGCTTGCGGTGCGCCTCGCAGAACGCTTCGGTGAGGATGACGCCAAAGTCTATTTCCTCTCGGGCGGATCGGAGGCGAACGAGACCGCGTTCAAGCTCGTCAGGCAATATTGGCTGGCGCGCGGCAAGCCCGACAAAGCGATGATCGCGAGCCGCCTGCACAGCTATCACGGCAATACGCTCGGCGCGCTGTCAGCGTCCGGCAACCTGGGGCGCCGGGAGATGTTTGCGCCGCTACTGCACGACTGGCCCCGCATTGCGCCCTGCTACCCGTACCGCCATCGTCACGACGGCGAGTCTGAAAAGGAGTACGGCAGGCGCGCCGCGGACAGCCTCGAGCACGCGATCCTCGAACACGGCGCAGAGCGAATCGGCGCGTTCATCGCCGAGACGGTCGTGGGTGCGACGCTCGGCGCCGTACCCGGCGCGGCCGGCTACTTCAAGCGCATACGGCACATCTGCGATCGACACGACATCCTGCTGATTTTTGACGAGGTCATGGCCGGCGCAGGACGCTCGGGCACCTACTTCGCATTCGAGCATGATGGCATACGTCCGGATTTCGTCACGATCGCGAAAGGATTGGGCGGCGGTTACCAGCCGATCGGTGCCGTGATCGCTCGCCGCGATATTCACGACGCGATCGTCGACGCGTTCGGGTATTTCGAACACGGGCACACCTATATTGGC
>JBFHXQ010000160.1:0-7018 GCA_041598895.1 Woeseiaceae bacterium
AGTTTTTTGCCGTCAAGTTCGATCTCGAAGGGAATGTGCTGACCCGGCAAAAACCGGTATTCGTGCGCGAATTCTGTGGGTGCGGACAGTGCGATGCGCACCGAGTCGCGGGTCTCGGGTTCGATACGCTCGACGGTGACAGGATGAAATTGTTTCATGATTATTGAGGCTCGATACGCCCTTTAACGTCAATCGCGGCCTGATGCCGCTCCTGCGAGTGATTTCCGGGAACCCGGCCCTGCGTCATATGCATTTGAAATACTCGAATGGTTCCAGGCACGCGTTGCACCGGTAAGAGGCCTTGCACGGCGTGGACCCGTACTCACTGATTCGGGCGGTGTCGACCGAGTCACAGCGCGGGCACGCGATCGCACGTCTCCCCGTCACGAGCTCCCGCTTGCTCGCGCCGGGGTCCGGCGGCGCTATACCATAGTCCTTAAGTTTGCGAAGCCCTTCCGCCGATATCCACTCCGTGCTCCACGGCGGCGCCAATACGCGCTCGATTCGGATGTCGGCAACACCGCGTTCCCGCAGTGCGTCGACGACACTCTGCTCGATGACCTCGGTCGCGGGACACCCCGAATAGGTCGGCGCAAGCTGCACGACGACCGCGTCGTCGACGTCGACTCCCCGGACGATGCCGAGATCCGTAATCGTGAGAACGGGAATTTCCGGATCCGGCAGTTCGGCCAGCCAATCCAGAACCTGCTCGCGCGTGACGCCGTCGACTACCACCTCGCCCCCGGATAGGCCCGCTGAAGGTGCTGCATGTCGGCAATGAGGTAGCCGAAGTGCTCGCTATGCCTGCCGTCTTTGCCGCCGCTGGCCATCCAGCCCGATTCGGGCATCGTGAGCGTTGCCTCATCGAGCAGTGACCCGACGTTTGCATGCCATTGCCGCTCGATGGCCTCGAGATCCGGGCTGTGAAAATCCGCGGTGAATTTTCGGTCCACATCATCGGCCTGAAACATTTCACCCGTGTAGCGCCACAACCTGTCGACTGAGCCCTGTACACGAGCGCGGCTTTCCTCGGTGCCGTCCCCAAGGCGAATCAGCCACTGTGAATTGTGACGGACGTGATACCGAATCTCCTTCTCGGCTCGCGCAGCAATGTCGGCAATGCGTGGATCGCTGCACGCCGTTAGCTCCTCGAGCTGCAGCAGATAAAAAGACTCGAACAGCACGTTTCTGGTGATCGTGTCCCCGAAGTGTCCGTTCGGTTGCTCGACCAGAAGGAAATTCCTGAATTCGTTGTCGGCACGGAGGAACGCGAAGTCGTCCTCGCCGCGCCCCTTGCCTTCCAAGTCACCGGCATAGCTGTAAAACATTCGCGCCTGCCCGAGATAGTCAAGCGCGAAGTTTGCATTCGCGAGCTCTTCTTCGAGGTCCGGATGCGCGGTGACCAGTTCCACCATGCGCTGTGCGATTACGAGCGCATTATCGCCCAGCCGCAGTACGTAGCCGAGCCTTGCCATCTGTGCGTTCACAGGTTTTCAACCCCGTCGGGAATGTCGTAAAACGTCGGGTGACGATAAATCTTGTCCTCGGCGGGCTCGAAAAACGCCGCAGACTCCGCCGGATCCGATGCAACGATATCGCTGGAGCGCACAACCCAGATGCTCACGCCTTCCGAGCGGCGAGTGTAGGTATCCCGCGCGTGATCGAGTGCCATCTGATCGTCAGCCGCGTGGATGCTGCCTGCGTGTCGATGGCTGAGCCCGGCCCTGGAGCGGATGAATACCTCGTACAGCGGCCATTCTTTTTTCGTCGTCACAATGCTGACCTCGACTGGGCGCTCTGTGTCACGCGGCGTCGCGCGCCGGCCTTTTTTCCGCATAGGCGAGCGCCGCCTCGCGCACCCACGCGCCATCCTCGTGCGCCTGACGGCGCCTCTCCAGGCGCTCGCGGTTGCAGGGGCCGTTGCCCGCCAACACGTCAAGAAATTCCTGCCAGTCGATCTCACCAAACCGGAAGTGGCCGGTGTCAGCATCGAACTCGAGTGCGTCATCCGGAATTCTGAGGCCGAGGAACTCGGCCTGCGGCGCCGTTACGTCGACAAATTTCTGTCGAAGTTCGTCATTGGAGAATCGCTTGATCTTCCACGCCATGGACTGGGCGGAGTGCTCCGAGTCCTTGTCGCTCGGTCCGAACATCATCAGCGACGGCCACCACCAGCGATTCAGCGCGTCCTGCGCCATTGCCTTTTGCTCCGCGGTGCCGCGACACAGGGTGAGCATGATGTCGAAGCCCTGCCGCTGATGAAAACTCTCCTCCTTGCAGATGCGTACCATCGCCCGCGCATACGGCCCGTACGAGCAGCGGCACAGCGGGATCTGGTTCATGATCGCGGCGCCGTCGACGAGCCAGCCGATCGCGCCGATATCCGCCCAGGTCAGTGTCGGATAATTGAAAATACTGGAGTATTTCGCCTTACCTGCCAGCAGGTCAGCAACCATCTGATCCCGCGAAACGCCCAGCGTTTCCGCCGCGCTGTACAGATACAGGCCGTGTCCGGCCTCGTCCTGAACCTTGGCGAGCAGTATTGCCTTGCGCTTCAGCGTTGGCGCCCGCGTAAGCCAGTTACCTTCCGGCTGCATTCCGATGATTTCGGAATGGGCGTGCTGGGAAATCTGCCGCACGAGCGTGCGCCGGTACGCCTCCGGCATCCAGTCCTTCGCTTCGACCTTCTCCTCGGCATCGATGCGCTCCTGAAACCGGCCGAGCTGCTCCGCGGTTTCGACGCTGCCGGGCTTGCGGGCAGCCGCCTGCGTGCCGTTCTGGTCCAGACCCTGTGTGTACATGCGCTTTCGCCGTGTAATCGCGTCGCGAACAATGTGTCACATATTTTGAATAAATACAAGATATTCTGTATCAGGTTTTATCGGCCTCGAACAGCACCTCGGAGCGATTCGCGGAGCGGCCACGAAATACGGCTACAAGTTCCGAGCGCTGATTCTGCACCCGCACCGTGTAAAATCCGCGGCGTTCTCCCCGGTAGTCTTCCTCAGCCCGCGCGCAGAGCTCGTCGCCGGCGCCCGACGGGCGCAAAAAGTCGATGCTGCCCGACGCCGCTACGCTGACCTCGTTGTAGGCATTGCAGGCAAACGCGAACGCCGTATCGGCGAGCGCGAAAAGCAGGCCCCCGTGCAGCATGCCGAAGCCGTTCAGCATGTCTTGCCGAACCCGCATAGACGCAACCGCCGCTCCTGGCGCCGGAATGTCGATGCGAATACCGAGCGCCTGCGAGGCGCTGTCCTTCGCGTACATGATATCGGCACAGCGGCGCGCGCGTGCGAGTGCATCGATCATTTGCATGTCCTCAGGTAGTCATCGGAGCAGCGTCCAGGCCGCCGAAGCGATCATTGAATCCGGCGGCCGGCGGCGGCAGCGGCCCGTCCGCAGTCTCCATCGCGGCCGACAGGTAACTATCGGCCTGTACATGGACGGCCCGGTACAGATTTCGACACAGTTGATACGCCGGAATCCCGTGCCAACCGGCGGGCAGCAGCTCCAGCGGAAGCTGCGGATCGCGGAGCAGCACCTTGCGGTACTCCTGAATCAGGAGCGTGCGCACGGTGAACGCGGTTTCCGGGGAAATTCGCGCATCCTTGCGCAGCGCCGTGTACAACGGCCGAAACATGTCGACGAAACGCGCATAGCGCCTGTCGATGTCGTCCAGGTTCCAGCTGGCACCGGCGAGGCGGCGCATCGCCGCGTCGTTACGGATCGTCTGGCCCTCCATGACGACAATCTCGTCGATGACGTTGAGCCGTCTGAGCGTCACGTCCAGATCGGTCATGTCCGGGGCAGGATGAGCGAGCAGGTTCGCGGACAGCGCGCCGAAGCCCAGCCAGCCGCATTCCCTGCGGATGCTGTCTTTCATGTCGGACTCGAGACCGCCAAGCAACACGAGGCACCAGCGGCCGTCCCAGCCGGCGGCCGGCTCGCCGTAGATCCG
Organism: Woeseiaceae bacterium; assembly: GCA_041598895.1. Classification (GTDB taxonomy): domain Bacteria; phylum Pseudomonadota; class Gammaproteobacteria; order Steroidobacterales; family Woeseiaceae; genus UBA1847. The sequence continues at coordinate 3,959 of JBFHXQ010000160.1, forward strand.
GTGGGTCGCCTGCTCGAAGCGCTCGCGGCCCTCGTCCGTCAGGCTGTAATAGCTGCGCCGGCCAATCAGCCGCGACTGCAGCCAGCCGTCCCTGACCAGCCTGAAGACCGACGTCCGCACAAGGCGCTCGTTGATGCCGAAGACACGCATCACCCGGATCAGGCTCCCCAACCATACGGTGCCGCCGCGCGGGGCTATTGCGTCACCGAACACGGTCGTAATCAGCGAGCCGGCGCGCTTCGTCGGCTGCGCCCGGAGCCGGCCGACGAGTTTTCTGCTGGCAGTTTCGATCGTCATCGCGATACGTGCTTGCTTTCGCCTGCTCCGAACGTACAATTTGATACCGAATAATTCAAATCTACCGTTTTTTTGTATCTAAGTAGCCTGGCCGCGGTCACGGCTCTGTGGGGGGTTCGGATGAAGCTCGGCAATCTCGTTTTGGACCGTTGGATCGAGGGTGACGGTGACGGCAGTCTGCTGACGTCCGCGGTCACGGGCGAACCCGTGGCGGCGATCTCGAGTGCCGGTATCGATTTCGGCGCCGTTTTGGACCACGGGCGTCGTATCGGCGGGCCAAACCTGAGAAAAATGACGTTTCACGAGCGCGGCGACATGCTGAAGGCGCTCGCCAAGCATCTCAACGACAACAAGGAGCGTTTCTACGCGTTGTCGGCGCATACCGGCGCGACCCGCAAAGACAGCTGGCCGGACATCGACGGCGGTATCTCCACGGTTTTCGTATTTTCGAGCAAGGCGCGGCGCGAGATGCCGAACGACGTCGTGTATCTGGATGGCGCCGTTGAGCCGTTGTCCCGCAACGGGACGTTCGTCGGACAGCACATCTGTACGCCGAAACTCGGGGCGGCGATTCACATCAATGCGTTCAATTTCCCCGTCTGGGGCATGCTCGAAAAGCTCGCGCCGACGCTGATTGCCGGCGTGCCGGCCATCGTCAAACCGGCCTCCAGCACCGCGTACCTGACCGAACTCGTCGTGCGGGATATCATCGATTCGGGTATTTTGCCGCCCGGTAGCCTGCAGCTCATCTGCGGCGGTGTCGGTGACCTGTTCGATCACCTGACCTGCCAGGACAGCATCGCCTTTACCGGCTCCAAGCGCACGGCGGAAAAGCTTCAGCAACACCCGCGGGTCATCAGTGAGGCAGTCGCGTTTACCGCGGAGACCGACTCCCTGAACATGTCGATCCTTGGCCCGGATGCAACCCCAGGTACTCCGGAATTCGACCTCTATGTCGCAGAGGTCGTCCGCGAGATGACGAGCAAGGCAGGTCAGAAATGTACGGCAATACGCCGGATCATTGCGCCGGCCGCAACTGCTGGTGACCTGGTCGCCGCCCTGTCTACCGAACTCGGCAAGATCCGCATCGGCCATCCGGACAACCGCAACGTCGACATGGGCGCGCTCGCGAATCTTAAACAGCGCGACGAGGTGCGCGAAAGCGTATCCGACCTTGCGGCAGAGGCGGACATCGTCTGCGGCGGCGACAGCGACTTCGAGGTCATCGGTGCCGACGCACGACGGGGCGCATTTTTCATGCCCACGCTGCTGTATTGCCGTCAGCCGCTCGGATCCAGGGCCGTGCACTCGGTCGAGGCTTTCGGTCCGGTAAGCACGGTGTTGCCGTACGATACGCTCGATGACGCCATCGAGCTCGCCAATCTGGGCGGCGGCAGCCTTGCCGGATCGATCGTCACGAACGACGACTCCGTTGCTCGCGAACTCGTGCTTGGCACCGCTGCCTTCCACGGCCGAATGTTAATAATCAATCGTCACTGTGCCGGCGAATCTACGGGCCACGGCTCTCCGCTTGCCCACCTCGTGCACGGCGGCCCGGGCCGCGCCGGCGGCGGTGAGGAAATGGGCGGCGTGCGCGGCATTTTGCATTACATGCAGCGAACCGCGCTGCAAGGGTCACCGGACACGTTGACCGTCATCGGTAATCGCTGGATACGCGGCGCGAGGCTGCGCGATCCCGGCGTGCACCCGTTTCGCAAAACGTTCGACCGGCTCGAAATCGGCGACACGTTTCAGAGCGACGATCGAACTATCACGCTCGACGACATCAATCATTTTGCCGAGTTCACGGGCGACACGTTTTACGCGCATACCGACGAAGAGGCGGCGCGCAAGAATCCGTTTTTCGACGGCCGCGTCGCCCACGGCTATCTCATCGTTTCTTTTGCGGCCGGAATGTTCGTCGATCCGGATTTTGGCCCGGTACTGGCGAATTACGGTGTCGACAACCTGCGCTTCATCACGCCGGTAAACTACGGTGACGCCCTGCGAGTTCGGTTGACCTGCAAGCAGAAAACGCTGCGCGGAGACTCGGGTTATGGCGAGGTTCGGTGGGACACCGAGGTCTGTAATCAAGACGGCGACATCGTTGCCCAGTACGACGTGCTGACCATGGTCGCCACCGATGCGCACTGGCGCGATATGGCCTGAATCGCCTTTTTCGGAGCCGCTGGCGGCCTTTATCTTCCGAATGTGTGATTCTAATCACGGATTCAGCGCCTGCCATTTAACATAAAATGAAACCCGGATCCGCGCTACGATCTAATGTGAAGGACTGGAAGTCGCGTTACGGAGGGGCCGGCCATCATCGGTGACAGAACACTATCGGTAGGCTCGGCGACATTCGTGGCCGTCGTTGGCGCCGCGCTCACGTTCGCGTTTGATCTGTCCCAGCCGCTCGGCGTTGCCGGAGGCATGCCGTACGTTATTTTACCGCTCCTCGGACTGTTAGCACGATCGCCGGTGCTCGTCCTTCTTGCCGCGATTGCAGGAACGGTCCTCATCGGAGCCGGCATGCTGCTGTCCGGGCCTGGTGCGGCATTTGAGATCGTGCTGATCAATCGCAGCATGAGTACCGTGCTGCTTTGGACCGTCGCGCTATTTGCGCTCCGCCACCTCTACGTCAGCAACAGCCTCCTCGAGCGACTCAACCGACAGGCAAATACGGATCCACTGACCGGACTGTACAATCGCCGTTATTTTTTCGCACGGGTTCGAAACGAGCTACAACGTTTCGCTCGTTAC
>JBFHXQ010000161.1:0-7001 GCA_041598895.1 Woeseiaceae bacterium
CGACAGTTCGAGCGGCAGCACCGGCAGAGGACCTTGCGCATGCAGGTAGATGATGCCCATAGCCGAATCCGCCTTGAACGGCTTGCGGCCCGTCAACATCTCGTAGAACAGCACGCCGAGGCTGTAGATATCGCTGCGGTGGTCAGCCGTGCCCCCGTGCCCCTGTTCCGGGCTCATGTAATACGGCGTACCGAATATTTCGCCGCTGTCCGTGATGTCCATTTTCAGGCGCATGCGCTTGGCCAGCCCGAAATCGATGAGCGCAATGCTGTCGTCCTTGCGCAGCATGATGTTGGCGGGCTTGAGGTCGCGATGCAGGATGCCGACCTCGTGAATCGCGGCAAGCGCACTCGCAATCTGCCGCAGATATGCAACCGCCTGCTCCTCGCTGAGACCGTCCGCGATCCGTTTCTTCAGATTGCCGCCATCTATGTACTCCATCGCGATATGGGCATGATCGTCGCTCACGCCCAAATCGTAGATCTTGACGATATTCGGGTGATCGATTTCGCCGATCAGCTCGTACTCCTGCAAAAACCGGTCGAACGCACCGACCGTGTCGGCATCGTCCGGAACCTGCTGCAGCACCTTGAGCACTATTTTCTCGCCGGTCGCCTCGCGCTCGCCGAGGTAGACGGCGGAGTGCGCCGAATAGCTGATCTTGCGTATGAGACGGTAGCCGCGAATGAGCGCCGGGATGCCTATCTTCGAGTCGCCGACAAAAAGCGCGCCGGTGGCTACGCTGCGCCGGCGCGTGCGCAGCGTATCGCCGATTTTTACGACGAGTGCGTCATGCCTGATTTCGTTGCGCAAGATTGCGTCATCCGCACCGGCCTGCTTCGCTGCGTTTACGTCATGGGTGTTGCCACCGAAGTAAATGACCGCGGGAAAATTCGGTCGCCGCAGGAACTGTGCGAGAATATCGAGCCCCTCGCGCTCGCCCAGCTCATCGCCGAGCAGTATCACGTCATTACCCGCTCCCGAGAACTCCTCCGGCAGATAGCCCCCTGCAATCGGGTCGTACGCCGTAATCACCGCGTCCGGCCAGTGCGTCGTCACGTGATGCATGAGCAGCGTGCGAAAATCCGCCTGGCCGTCGATGATCATTACCTGAATACTCATGTGCCGGTGAACACCGCACCAATGAAGGCGTCCGATGCCGATACCGGCGGGTAAACGCTACAGCGCAATGACGTTCGTGCGCGGGTCCGCATCCCCATCGCCGACTCGATGTTGGTTACGCAGCGCCTCGGAGCGTTGTTTCGCACCGTCGTTCCTGCGTGATTCGAGCTGCTGCAAATACTCGTCGGTGATATCACCCGTGATGTACTCGCCGGAAAAACACGACGTGTCGAACTCACTGATCGCGGAATTGCCGTGCCGCACCGAGCGGACCAGGCCGGGCAAATCTTGATAGATCAGCCGGTCCGCGCCGATCGCCTCCTGAATGTCCTCGACACTTCGACCATTCGCGATCAGCTCCGATGCGGCAGGCATGTCGATTCCGTAGACATTCGGAAAGCGCACCGGTGGCGCGGCGGATGCAAAATACACCTTGCTCGCGCCTGCTTCGCGTGCGAGCTTGATGATCTGTCGCGAAGTCGTGCCGCGCACGATGGAGTCGTCCACGAGCAAAACATTTTTACCGCGAAATTCCAGATCGATCGCGTTGAGCTTGCGGCGGACCGACACCGCCCGCTCGGCCTGTCCCGGCATGATGAACGTTCGGCCGATGTATCGATTCTTGATGAAACCCTCACGGTACTTGACGCCGAGATGGTAAGCCACCTGCAGCGCCGAGGTGCGGCTCGTGTCCGGGATCGGTATCACGACGTCGATATCGTGGTCGTGAAAATCGCGCACGATCTTCCCAGCAAGCTCCTCACCCATGCGCAACCTGGCCTTGTACACCGAAAGATTGTCGAGTATCGAGTCGGGTCGTGCGAAATAGACGAACTCGAATATGCACGGTGTATGCCGGACGGCGCCCGGATATTCGCGATTGTGCAGGACACCGCTGTTCTCGATAAACAGCGTTTCTCCCGGCAGCACGTCACGAACGCGTTCGAACTGCAGGATATCCAGCGCGACGCTTTCCGAGGCAACCATGTACTCGGCACCGTGCTCGCTCTGCCGCTTCCCGAACACGAGCGGGCGTATGCCGTTCGGGTCCCGAAACGCGACGATACCGAATCCGACGATCATCGCGACGACGGCGTAGCCGCCCTTGCAGCGTTCGTGCACCGCCTCGACCGCATCGAAGACCTGGGAAGGCGTCGGGCGTCCGTTTGCCCGGAGCGAGAGTTCGTGCGCAAACACGTTAAGCAAAACCTCGGAATCGGAGCCCGTGTTCAGATGCCGACGGTCCTCGCGCGTCAGCAGTTCAGCGAGCTGATCGTGATTTGTCAGGTTGCCGTTGTGGCCCAGACAAATGCCATAGGGTGAGTTGACGTAGAACGGCTGCGCCTCGGCCGACCGCGAGCCTCCGGCAGTCGGATAGCGGATGTGGCCAATACCGACGTTGCCGGTCAGCTGCAGCATGTGTCTTTTGCGGAATACATCGCGGACGAGCCCGTTGTTCCTGCGCTGGCACAGGCCGTCCTCGCCCCAGGTAACGATGCCCGCCGCATCCTGACCCCGGTGCTGCATTACCGTCAGCGCGTCGTACAGCGCCTGGTTTACCGGACCGTGACTGACGATTCCAACGACACCACACATAGCAAGCCTCTGTAATGCTCCGACAATGCTCTATTGCGGCGTCATACCGGCTGTTTCCCGGAAACCGCTTGCGCCGGCGCGTCGGGTGTCAGCATGTCGAGACCCTGCGGCGCCATGACCCGTATCCAGTCGGCGACAACCTCGAAATGGGGTATCAGCCGTGACTTGAGCCACCACGAGTCGTTTGCAAAACCGGCGAACTCGCCGCCGATGACCGCGACCGCGACGAGCAGGATGCCGCGGAGCGTGCCGAACATCGCGCCGCCGAAACGGTCCATGCCGCTCAGAACCGACAGTCGCACGAGCTTCGCGATGGCCCAGCCCAGCAGACCGCCGACCGCGAGAATCACCGCGAATACGAGTATGCGCCCGAACCAGGTCTGCAGCTCCTCGGAACTCAGCCAGCTTTCCGACACGTTGCCAACGGTGGGTCCGAAGGACAGCGCCGCCCATATGGCAAGCAGCAATGACGCGATGGAAATCGCCTCTTTGACAAAGCCACGAACCGCGCCGACGACGACCGATATGGTTATCGCGGCGGCAATGAAAATGTCGATGGTCGGCATCGGCGATGTCGGCGGGATCAGGCATCGTCAGGCGGCGGGCCAGGCGCGATTCTAGCAGGGATTCGGTCACGGGTGTGGAACGACCTGGCCCGCGTGCCCGGCTCGGGACAGGCGCTCTGCCATCGCCTGCGCGCTGTCGCGGTCTTTTTGCGGGCCGACACGCACGCGCACCAGTTCCGAGGAATCGGTCGACAGTTTGCTCAGGAACGCCGCGAAGCCCTGCTTGCGGAGATCCGCGGCGAGGCGCTCCGCATTGTCCTGATTCGAAAAGCTGCCCAGCTGCACCGCCCACATGCCCGTCGCGGAACTCACCGGCACGTTCGCTGCCGGCGGCGACGGATCCACCGGCGGCTTGCGCGTTGTCGTCGCCTTGGCGACAACCGTCTCGGGCGCTGGTGTCGCTTCGGCCTTCGATTCCGGAGGCGGGGGCTTGACGTCGCGGGCAACCTGCGCAGGCGCCGAGGGCGCAGTGTCCGCACTGGCCGCGGCCGGCACCGGCTCGTCGCGATCGCGTTCGAGAACGATCGTCTGTGTGGTTTGCTCGGACTGGCCGGGCAGCGGGACGCGCTGACTGACCGTCTGATCAGCGGGCGGCGGTCCATCGAGAAATACCGGCACGACGAGAACGACGAACACCACGAGGACGACGGCGCCGATGATTCGTTCTTTCAAGGCTCGATCCATCATGACTGGCGCCGCGAGTATAGCTCAAGCTCCCTGAGCGCGGGCGCAACGACGTAGAAAGATCCGCTGACGACGACGAGCCCCTCCGCGCCGCTCCATGCGCGCGCCTCGCGCATGGCCCAAGGCACGGAATCGGCGACCAGGCAGCCCTTGCCCGTCTCGTTCGCAACGCGTCGGCCGAGCTCCGTCGCGTCGATCGCACGCGGCGACTCTGCCGTCACGGCGACCCAGTTGTCGATCATCTCGCGTAGCGGCGCGATCATTCCCGCGACGTCCTTGTCATCGAGCATGCCGATGATCGCGGTAACGGGCCCGTTCGCCGTTTCGTTTCGCAACACGCCTGCAAGCACCTCCGCAGCAGCGGGATTGTGCGCGACATCGACGAGCCATTGCCCGCCGGCCGAAAACCGCTGCACGCGGCCGTCGAGGCGCAGGTTGCCGAGCGCGGCGCTAACGCGCTCGCGCTCGAGAATCTGCGAGTAGCCGGCGGCCTCGAGTAGCGCAAGAACGCCGGCCGCGTTCTGAAGCTGCACGGGTCCCGGCAGCGCCGGTTGCTCCAACCCCTCGAGCGTCAGCGTCGAACCCTCCCAGGACCAGCTGTCGGCGCCTGCCGTCCAGGCGTAGTCGCGTCCAGCGACAACCAGGATCGCGCCGATCTCCGCGGCACGCTTTCGGATTGCGTCGGGCACCATCGGGTCTGCAAACACGGCAGGCTTGCCGTCCCGCATGACGCCGGCTTTTTCGCGGGCAATCGATTCGATATCGCCACCCAGCCAGTCGCAGTGATCCAGAGATACGTTCGTAATCAGACTCGCATCCGGATCGAACGCATTCACCGCGTCGAGACGGCCGCCCATGCCGACTTCGAGTAAGGCAATGTCGACGCCGGCACGAACGAACGACGCCATCGCGGCAAGCGTACCGAACTCGAAATAGGTCAGCGGAGTGTCGCCGCGCTGTGCCTCCACGGCCTCGAAGGCGGCGACGATGTCCTCGTCCGCCGCCGGTTCGCCATCGACCGCAATGCGTTCGTTGTAACGCCTGATGTGCGGTGACGTGTAGCTGCCGACGCGGTAGCCGGCCGAGCGCAAGAGCGCATCCAGCATCGCGACGGAGGATCCCTTGCCGTTCGTGCCCGCAACGTGGATCAGCGGGCATCGTATGTCGAGAGCAAGCCGACCCAGCACGCTGACCACACGCTCAAGGCCAAGATCGATGGCTCGCGGCGACAGGGTCTCAAGGCGAGCCAGCCAGTCTTTCAGTGACGAACCGGCCAGAAGTGTCACGTCGGCTTACTGCGCTTTGACGGGACTCGGCCGCTTTTCGAGCTTTGCAATCAGGTCGGCGACCTGGTCGCGCATTTGCCGGCGATCGATGATCATGTCGATGGCACCGTGATCCAGCAAGAATTCGCTGCGCTGGAAGCCATCCGGCAGGCGCTGCCGCACAGTTTGCTCGATAACTCGCGGGCCGGCGAAGCCGATCAGCGCGTTCGGTTCAGCGATATTGACATCGCCGAGCATGGCGAGACTGGCCGACACGCCGCCCGTCGTCGGGTCCGTGAGCACCGAAACGAAGGGCACGCGCGCCTTGCCGAGCTCGGCAAGCGCGGCAGCGGTCTTCGCCATCTGCAGCAGGGAAAACAGCGCTTCCTGCATGCGGGCACCGCCGCTCGCCGCGAACGAAATCAGTGGCATCCTGTTGCCCGCGGCATGCTTGACGGCGCGTGCGAAGCGCTCGCCGACAACGGATCCCATCGATCCACCCATGAACGCGAACTCGAATGCGCATACGACGACGGGATGTCCGTGCAGCGTACCGGCGGCCACAACGAGTGCGTCCTTCTCACCGGTCGATTTCTGCGCCTGCGCCAATCGATCGCGGTACCGCTTGCTGTCGCGGAACTTGAGCGGATCCTGCGGCTCGAGATTTGCGAAGAGTTCCTGTTCGGAGTCCGGATCGAGAAACACCTCGAGACGCTGCCGCGCTCCGATGCGCATGTGGTGGTCGCACTTTGGACATACCTGCAGATTGCGTTCAAGCTCGTTCCGATAAAGCTGGGCATCGCACTTTTCGCACTTGATCCAGACACCCTCCGGTACGGATCGCGTGCGTTTCTCCGTGCTGATGCGCGAGGGCATCAATTTTTCGAACCAGCTCATAGTGGGCGCATCTTAGCGGAAATCACCTGTCTGACACAGAACTGTGTCCACCGGCGAAGGCAGTCGGCGGACAGGAAGACGGATTACGGTGCCAGTGCGCCGTACGTGGACGGCGCCGGAATTGAATACTCATCCGGATAGTCGATGCGCAGCAACGTCAGTCCATGTGACGGCGCTGCCATTCCGCCGGCTGTGCGGTTTCGACTCGCGAGTACGTCAGCGATCCAGCCTTCGGTCTCGTCACCGAGGCCGATTGCCACGAGCGTGCCGGTAATATTGCGCACCATGTGCTGCAGAAATGCATTCGCGCGAATGTCGATGCTCACCCAGTCATCGTTACGCGCAACTGAAACCGTGAAGACGTTGCGGGTCGGCGCCTTCGCCTGACAGCCCGCCGCCCGGAACGCCGAAAAATCATGCTCGCCGACCAGGCATTGCGCTGCGCGGTGCATTCGGCCAGCTTCCAGGGGGCGATGAATCCACCAGGCTCGCTGCCGATGCAGGGCCGACCGGACCAGCCGGTTCAGAATCAGATAGCGATAGCTGCGTGCCGTCGCTGAGAAACGGGCGTGAAACGCATCGGTCACCGGCCGAACCCAGGTGATGGCGATGTCATCCGGCAGATTGCTGTTGGCGCCGAGCAACCAGCCGCGGTCGCTGCGGCGGCTGCGCGATTCGAAGTGTACGACCTGGCCGAGCGCGTGCACGCCCGCGTCCGTGCGACCCGCACAGACGACATCCACCGGCTCGTTGGCGATGCTGGCGAGCGCCTGCTCTACACGTTCCTGAACGCCGGGCCCGTTTTTTTGTCGCTGCCAGCCGCTGTACGCCGTGCCGTCGTACTCGATGCCGAGCGCGATCTTCATCGATC